>JAYUUW010000847.1:0-2113 GCA_043754665.1 Anaerolineales bacterium
GGCATACCCTGCCGATCGTTTCCGCTGCCCGCGCGCGGCTGCCGGAAAGACCTGGCGCCGCGTGACCGCCAAAGTCGGCGAGCACGGGCCAGGTAACGATGTGCGCTTCACAACCCCTGAGCCGCTTCAGGGTACTTGTTCTCGCCGGTAGGGCTCCATCAGGAGCAGGGCGAGCGACAGCCTGGTATACCCCGGTTCGGGCCGCCTCCGCGCCGACGGGGAGGCCAGCCGGGCGGCAAAAAGAACCGCCCAACCAGTTGCGCCTGGCTGAGCGGTTCGGGAGAAGGGGTGGCCCTTCGGTAGCAGCGGGTGGATGGCCCTGGGTGGCCACTCTTGGTCAATTACTTCTAGACAAATAGTACCAGCCGTGATTCATCCAGCCATCATGCTTTGATAAACATTTCTTAAGCTCGGCCCAGGCTATCGGCTGAGGCGCAAGTCCCCAGACGGCCAAGACCCCGGCAGCATGGCGCTGCCGGGGTCTTGGCGTTCGTAGCGTTCGCGCTTTGGGGAGCTTAGCGGTAGATGATCGGGAAGTACACCACCCACAGGCTGGCCAGTGTGATGCGGCCATACCCGCCCAGCAAGTTGTAACGCCCATCACCGGCTAGCACCGTGGGCAGGTCGCCGCCCACGCCGCTGGTGACCGGCAGGCTTTGCAGGTACAGCCGCCAGGCCTCCTCGTAGAAGATCAGGGTGTTGTCCAGCTTCCGCAGGTTCAGCTTGTTGGGGTTCGCTTGCAGCGTAGGATAGTTGTCGCCGCCGGCGGCTGTAAAGCTGTTGGTCACCAGCGTGACGTTGGGCGCGCCCGGCTGCACGGCGCCGCTCTCCACGATGACGGTGCCGTCCGCCAACACCAGCCGCCACACGCGGCTGTTCACGGGCGCGCTGACGTTCAGCGTCACCGTTATGCCCGCCACCTGGAGGAACTGACCGGCCGCGCCCGGCAAGCCGGAGGCCGAGCGTTCAAAGATCGTCTTTAGGTTCAGCGGCGTCACGGCGGTCACCACCGTCAGGTAGTTCTCGAACGGCAGCACGTTGATCGTGTCGAGCCGTGAGATCAGCCCGGGCGTGATGCCCGTGGTCGGCAAGAGATTGCCGGCGTTTTGGCGGATGCCGCCGCCATTCTGCACCCCGATGACGGGGTTGCCCGGCCCGCTGGCCGGCAGGCCGTTGGCCGCCGCGAGTTGATCGTACAAGTATAGGTAAGCGTCCGCGATCAGGTTGCCGGCGTTGGTTTCGTGCCCGCGCACGCCGTTGCGGCTCACATCGAGCAGCACCTCACTGCGGGCCACGGTTGTGGCGGCCAGCGTGTTGAGGCAGGCTTGCACTGGTGTGTCCACGCTCGCCACCATGGCGGCGTCTTGGGTCACCGCGTCGGCCAGGCCCAGGGCCGTGGCCGTGGCGCTGGTCGGGATGACACGGCGCGGGTAGCTGGTTTCGGTGATCACGCGCGCCACCTCGCCCAGGGCGTCAAACTCCACGTCGAGGCGGCCCAGGTACTTGTAGTTGCCGGCTGTGGTCACCAGGTAGACCGTGCGGCTGGTGGCATCGCTCACCTGCACCGGGTAGGCCCCGGCCGGGGCCTGGGTTTCGCCCGGCAGCAGTTGGGTCTGGGTGGGCACGGCCGTGCTCAACAGCAGCTCGTCGCCGCCGCCCGCTACCGCGAGGTCCACGCCGGTCAGGAGTGGGATGAGCGCTTTGTCATTGTTGACGTCTTGCAAGTGGCTGACCAGGATGATCTTTTGGACGCCGAAGGTGTTGATCAGCCGGTCGATCTCGGCTTGCACCACGGCGGCCGTGGTGGTCAGGTCGGCGGTCACCGTCACATTGCGCGGCGACGAGATCGTCGGCAGGGTCCAGGTGGTGGCGCCCACGATGCCGAAGCGCTGGCCGGTGGCCGTGTCGGTCACGATCATCGCCCGGCCGATCACCCGGCCGTCAGTGATGTTGGGGTACACCAGCCCATCAGCGTCCATATAGGCGGCGAAGCTCGGCTCGCCGCCAAAGCCCAGGTTGGCGCTCAAGAACGGCTGGGTGGGGGTCACGCCTACCGTGCTGGTAAACGCCTGGATGAAGCGCAGCAAGAAGTCGGGCGTGTAGTCGAACTCGT
>JAYUUW010000848.1:0-9544 GCA_043754665.1 Anaerolineales bacterium
GCGAGCGGCCCGCTGTTGATTAATGGGTCAGATGGACTTACTTCGAACGGGCCTTAGCCTGCGGCCGGGCGCGTGGGTTGGGCAAACAAAACGTCGACCACGATCATCGTGTCGGCCTGCCGCTCGGCCAGGCGCCGGGGCATGCCCCGATAGACCTCCAGCAGGGCGGCCACGCGCGCTTCGCGGGGCATGGGCGTCACGCTGGCTTGGCCGGTACGGGCCGCACCGCGCAGCCACAGGGTCACGGGCGCGGCTTGGCCCAGGTTCTTCCACCAGGTCTTCTGCGGGGCCGTAATGAGGCGCACCCCGCCGTCCGTCTGGGCGTAACTGATGGGGAAGGTGTAGGCCCTGCCAAACTTACGGCCGGCATAGGTAAGCAAGAGCGTGCTTCGATCCATCAGTCGGCGCAGGGGTGAGCGTAGGAGCCAGGTGACGAGCGGGTTGTACCACATGGGGGCGGCCTCAGACGGTTTCGCCGGTCAGTTGCGTACCAGCACGGGCGGTGGCGGCCGGCTGAGCGTGTTCGACCCGCCGCATGACCGCCCGGCTGGGCACCAGCAGCACGGGCACGGCCGCGCCGCGCAGCACAGCCTCGGCCACGCTGCCGTACAGCAGGCGCACCAAGCCTGTGCGGCCGTGGGTCGACATGACAATCAAGTCCACGTCGCTGGCCGCCGCCGTCGCCACGATCATCTCGGGCGGCGCGCCGGCCAGAACCTGCGTGCGGACTGGCCGCACAGTGGCGGGCAGGCTTAGGCCGGCCAAATAGGCCTCGGCCTCCTCCATCACGGGGCGAGTCACAGGGCTGTCGCTGTCGGAGCGGGGGGTCAGCATCGACAAGCTGGGTAAGGTGCGCTCCAGCGTGACCACGCGGAGCAGCAGCAGCGCACTGCCAAACCTTTCGGCAATGTGGCAGGCGGGGGCCAGCGCCTGTTCGGCCAGGTCGGAACCATCGAGGGGTACGAGAATGGTCCTAAACATGCTGTGGAACTCCCGCTGGCTGTCCGTCTGACACCACGACGGGCGCCTCAGCCGCCGGCTGGCGCGCCAACTGGGCGAAGGTGGTGCCCGCCAGCCGTTTGACGAGATCGGCCTGGGCGTCGCACCAAATGGCGTGAACCGGGCAACTCACCCCCACCGGACATGATTCGGCATTGCCGACACAGGTGTTCAGCAGCATCGGCCCATCGATGATCTCGACAACCTCCAACAGTGAAATGTTCTCGGCCGGGCGGCCGAGGGTGACGCCGCCATGCGCGCCCCGGGTGGAGCGCACGATGCCCGCCGCCGACAACTGGGCGATGATCTTGGCTAGAAAGGTCACCGGAATGCGCTGTTCGCGGCCGATCTCCGAGGTGACGATCCGCGTCGTGAGACCGTGCTCACACAAATAGAGAATGGCTCGGACGGCATAATCGGCTTGACGCGTAATCGTCATGGTGCCTCCTGCGGGACCCTGTGCTTTCGCCTGGGATGAGCGCGTGACGGCTGGTCAACTCTCATCCCAGCGTAGACGAAACGGCGGCGGCCGGACAGTGACAAACTTCCCCTGTCTGGGGCGAAAGTGTCATCGAAACGAACAGCCGCCGGCTAGTGGCCGGTGCCGATGGTGCGGATGTAGCTGGCGCGCTCAAAGGCGGCCGGGTAGGCCACCGACTTCTGGCTGACGCTGCCGCACATTTGCGTGATGGACGCGTACTCGTGCGCTTCCATCCACTGCAGCATGTGGGTCCGCATTTCGCCCAGCCGGCTGATGCCGTGCATCAGCAGCGCCGAGGTCATCATCGCCACTTTCGCGCCCGCCAACACGGCTTTCAGTGCGTCATCGGCCGTATGCACACCCGACGACAGCGCCAAGTCGGCTCCAATCCGGCCATAGAGCAGGGCGATCCAGCGCAGCGGCACTCGCAGCGCCTGGGGCTCCTGCGGCGTGGTCAGGTTCATATGCGGCACCACATCCAGCGTGTCGAGGTCGATATCAGGCTGATAAAAGCGATTGAATAGCACCAGGCCGCTCGCGCCGCATTCCACCAGGCGGCGGGCCACGTTCGGCAGGCTGCTGAAGAACGGGCTGAGCTTCATGGCCACGGGGATGCGGACGCTGCTGCTCACGTCGGTCAGCAGGTCGGCGTACATGTCTTCCACTGTTTCGCCCAGCAGGTCGGGGTCGGTGGGCACATAGTACAAGTTCAGTTCCAGCGCGTCCGCGCCGGCCTGTTCCATCAAGGCGGCGTACTTGATCCATTCGCTTTGCTGCCGGTTGACCACATAGCCTGACCCGGCCGAGACGCCGTTCAGGCTGGCGATGACCGGGATGTGCAGGGCGGCCTTCGCCTTGCGGATGTGCTCCAGGTACAGCTCGGGCGTCAGCCGGTAAGCGCTCGCCTCTGGAAAGTACGTTAGCGCCTCGGAATAGCTTTCGGCGCCACGCGTCAGAAAGTGGTCGAGCGTGTGGCTTTCGGCGTTGATCTGCTCCTCAAACAGCGAGTGCAGCACGACCGCGCCCGCGCCGACGTCTTCCATGCGCTTGAGATTGTCGATGTTGCGCGCCAGCGGCGAGGCCGACGGCACGAGCGGGCTGCTGAGCTTGAGACCGAGATAGGTGGTGGAGAAATCAGGCATGGCAGGGGCTACCCTTTCGTGTTGGCGGCGAGTTGCGTGTAGGTCTGCCAGCGGTCGGCGACGTCTTGCTGCGCCAACCCCAAGAGGCGTTCGGCCTCGGCGGGGTTGGTTTGGCTCAGCACGCGGAAGCGCATCTCTTCGTACATATACTGCTCCAGCGGCAGGCTGGGGGCCTTCGAGTCGAGCGTCAGGGCGCTATGCCCGTCCTTGGCGTGGTCGGGGTGAAAACGATAGAGCGGCCAGTAACCCGACAGCACGGCCTTCTTCTGTTGATCCAGCCCGCGCCGCAGGTCGTAGCCGTGCGCGATGCAATGGCTGTAGGCCAGGATGAGCGACGGCCCGTCATAGGCCTCCGCTTCGTGGAAGGCTCGGAGCGTCTGGGCATCGTTGGCGCCCATGGCCACGTGCGCCACGTAAACGTTGCCGTAGGTCATGGCCAGCAGGCCCAGATCTTTCTTGGCGCGGGTCTTGCCGCCGGCAGCGAATTTGGCCACGGCCGCGCGGGGAGTCGACTTGGACATCTGCCCGCCGGTGTTCGAGTAGACCTCGGTGTCGAGCACCAATACGTTGACGTTGCGACCGGAGGCCAGCACATGGTCGAGGCCGCCGTAGCCGATGTCGTAGGCCCAGCCGTCGCCGCCCACGATCCACAGACTGCGCTTCACCAGCACATCGGCCACGCTAAGCAGGTTCTGGGCCTCAGCGCGGGCGGCGGCCGGCACGGTGTCATCCACGGCGAGCTTTTCCAGCCGCTGCTTGAGCAGGGTCACCCGCTCGCGCTGCTCGGCCAGGCCCCGGTCGTGGGTTTGATCGGCCGCGCGCAGGGCGTCGACCAGCGCCGGCTCCACCCACACGGCCAGCCGGCCCAGCAGTTCGTCGGCGTATTCGGTCTGCTTGTCGAGGGTCAGGCGGAAGCCCAGCCCGAACTCCGCGTTGTCTTCAAACAGTGAGTTGGCCCAGGCGGGCCCGCGCCCGGCCTTGTTCTGCGACCAGGGCGTGGTCGGCAGGTTGCCGCCGTAGATCGACGAGCAGCCGGTGGCATTGGCAATCAGCGCGCGGTCGCCAAAGAGCTGTGACAGCAGCTTGAGGTAGGGCGTTTCGCCGCAGCCGGCGCAGGCCCCGGAGAACTCGAACAGCGGCTGGAGCAGCGAGGTGTCCTTGACCGTCATGGTGTTCAGTTCACGCCGATCGATCTCGGGCAGGTCAAGGAAGAATTGCCAGTTGGCGGCTTCGGTGGCGCGCAGGGGCGGCTGCGGGGCCATATTGATGGCCTTCAAGCGCGTCTCAGACTTGTTCTTGACCGGGCAGACTTCAAAGCAGAGCGCGCAGCCGGTGCAGTCTTCGGGGGCCACTTGCAGCGTATAGCGCTGGTCGGCAAACTCCTTCCAGCGCGGCGGAGCCGACTGGAACGTGGCCGGCGCGCCGGCCAGGGCGGCGGCGGGGTAAATCTTTTCGCGGATCACGGCATGGGGGCAGACCAGCACGCACTTGCCGCACTGAATGCAGATGGCTGGGTCCCAGACCGGAATTTCGTCGGCAATGCTGCGCTTCTCCCACTGGGCGGTGCCCGTCGGGAAGGTGCCGTCGATGGGCATAGCGCTCACCGGCAGCTCATCGCCCCGGCCGGCAATCATGGCGGCCGTCACGTTCTGCACGAAGGCCGGCGCTTGGGCAGGCACGGCGGCATGCAATTCGACGGTGCTGCTGACCGCCGCCGGCAGGCTCACCAGGTGCAGGTTTTCGAGCGTCTGAGCCACGGCGTCGAAGTTGCGCTGCACCACGGCGTCGCCGCGCTTGCCATACGACTTTTCAATGGCGTGCTTGATGGCCGCGATGGCCGCATCGGGCGGCATGACGCCGCTGACTGCGAAGAAGCAGGTCTGCATGATGGTGTTAATGCGCCCGCCCATGCCGGTGTCGTGCGCCACCTTGTCGGCGTCAATCACGTACAGCCGCAGATGTTTGTCGATCAGTTGGGCCTGCACCGGGCGGGGCAGGTGGCTCCACACGGCCTCCGGCCCATAGGCGCTGTTGAGCAGGATCACCGCGCCCGGCTCGGCCTGGGCCAGCACATCAAACCGCTCGAGGAAATTGAACTGGTGGCAGGCCACAAAATTAGCCTGGCTGATCAAATAGGCGGCATGGATCGGGCGCGGTCCGAAGCGCAGATGCGAGATCGTCATGGAGCCGGACTTCTTCGAGTCATAAACGAAGTAGCCTTGGGCCGCGTTGTCGGTCTCTTCGCCAATGATCTTGATCGAATTTTTGTTGGCGCCGACCGTGCCGTCGGAGCCTAGCCCGTAGAAAATGGCGCGGGTGGTGTCGGCGGCTTCGGTGGTAAAGGCGGCGTCGTAGTCGAGGCTGGTGCCGCCCACATCGTCCACGATGCCCACCGTGAAGTGGTTCTTGGGCTGGCGCTTGGCGAGTTCGTCGTAGATGGCCTTGACCATGGCCGGCGTGAATTCTTTCGACGACAGGCCGTACCGGCCGCTGATGACGCGCGGCATGGCGGCGAAGGGGGCTTGCCCGGTGGCATTGGCTTCGCTCAGGGCCGTCACCACGTCCTGGTAGAGCGGGTCGCCAGTGGCCCCCGGTTCCTTCGTGCGGTCGAGCACGGCAATGCTCTTCACCGACGCGGGCAGCACCTTCACAAAGGCCTCGGCGGCAAACGGGCGGTAGAGCCGCACCGCCACCACGCCGACCTTGTCCCCCCGCAGTCCCAGGTGCGCCGCGGTCTCGCGCGCCGTTTCCGCGCCCGAACCCATGACGACAATCACGCGCTCGGCATCTGGCGCGCCGGCATAATCAAACAGGTGATACTGGCGGCCGGTCAGCCCGGCGAATTGGTCCATGGCGGCCTGGACGATGCCGGGGCAGGCGGCGTAGAACGGATTGCCCGCCTCGCGCGCCTGGAAATACACATCGGGGTTTTGCGCACTGCCGCGCAGCACCGGCCGGTCGGGCGACAGCGAGCGGTTGCGGTGCGCGTGCACCAGCGTGTCATCAATCATGGCGCGCAGGTCGTCGTCGCCCAGCGCCTCGATCTTCATCACCTCATGCGAGGTGCGGAAGCCATCGAAGAAGTGGATGAACGGCACCCGCGACCGCAGCGTGGCGGCCTGGGCGATCAAGGCCATATCCATCACTTCCTGCACGGCGCCGGAGGACAGCATGGCCCAGCCGGCGGCGCGCACGCCCATGACGTCGGAATGGTCGCCGAAGATGGACAGGGCGTGGGTGGCCACGGTCCGGGCGGCCACATGAAAAACCGTGGGGATGAGTTCACCCGCGATCTTGTACAGGTTGGGCAGCATCAGCAGCAGCCCCTGCGAGGCCGTAAAAGTGGTCGTCAGCGCGCCGGTTTGCAGCGCACCGTGGACGGTGCCTGCCGCGCCGCCCTCGCTCTGCATTTCCATGACCATGGGTACGGTGCCCCAGATGTTGGTCTTGCCTTCGGCCGACCATTGGTCAGACAGTTCGCCCATGCCCGACGAGGGGGTAATGGGATAGATGGCGATGACTTCGTTGAGCTTGTGGGCAACAAGCGCCGCCGCTTCGTTGCCATCAATCGTTACGATCTTGCGTTTGGTCATAGAATGCCTCCAGCCTCAGGGTTAGCCTCAGATTAGCGGCTCACCCGGCCCATGAGTAGTGATGGTTTGCTGAATATCGGATGACTTGTGTCAGCTTCAGCCGGTGAGGCCGGAGGGCTGAGCAGGCCCGATGGGCCGAGCGGGGCTGGGGGGCCGGTCGTTGCCCGGCCGGCCCCCCAGAGATAAGTTGGCGAAACGCCCGATCGCGGGGCTGGCGCCTTACTGCTTGGGCGCTGGTGACTTCAGGGCCGCATGGGCCGCCGCCAGCCGGGCAATCGGCACCCGGAAGGGCGAACAGCTCACGTAGTCCACGCCGATGTTGTGGCAGAACTCGATGGTCCGGGGGTCGCCGCCGTGTTCGCCGCAGATGCCCACATCCAAGCCGGGCCGCGTCTGCCGGCCGAGCTGCACGGCCATTTCCATCAGCCGCCCCACGCCGCGCTGGTCGATGGTGGCAAAGGGGTTGTCGGCCAGGATGCCCTTGTCGAGATATTCCATCAAGAAGCCGGTCTCGGCGTCGTCGCGCGAGATGCCAAACGTGGTCTGCGTCAGGTCGTTCGTCCCGAAGGAGAAGAACTGCGCATACTCCGCGATCTGGTCGGCCGTGATGGCCGCGCGCGGGATTTCGATCATGGTGCCAAACTGGAAGTCGATCTGGCGCTCCTGCTCGGCCATCACTTGCTTGGCGACGGCCTCCAGCAAGGTCTGTTCGACCTTCAACTCGTTGTTGTGCGCCGTCAGCGGGATCATGATCTTGGGGTGCACGTCGATCCCGGCCTTGGCGCACGCGCAGGCCGCCTCAAAGATGGCCCGCACCTGCATGTTGGTCAGCCCTGGCAGGTGGATGCCCAGCCGCACGCCGCGCAGGCCCAGCATGGGGTTCTGCTCGCGCATGCCCTCGACGGCGGTCAGCATCTTCTGCTTCTGGGCGACTTCGATGCTCAGTTTGGCAACTTCGGTTTCGTAGCCCTTGAGGCGCTTTTCGTGCGCGGCCATGGTCATCACTTGGGCCGCATGGCTGGGCAGCTTGTCGCTCAGCCCCGGGATCCCCTGCGCGTCCTGCGCCGCGATGGCATCCAGCGCGCCCATCATATGTTGGCTGCCGGTAATCCGGTCGCGCAGCGCGCCCATCCGGTCTTTCAGGTCGGCGATGTGCATGTTGCTTTCGGACACACTCCGCAGGAGTTCGTCGTGGCTCGGCAGGAACTCGTGTAGCGGCGGGTCGATCAGCCGGATGGTCACGGGCAGGCCGTCCATGGCGCGGAACAGGCCCTCAAAGTCGGAGCGCTGGAAGGGCAGCAACGTCGCCAGCGCCGCCTCGCGCTCGGCCTCGGTTTTGGCCAAGATCATCTGCTGCACAAACGGCAGCCGGTGGGTCTCGAAGAACATGTGCTCGGTGCGGCACAGGCCGATGCCCTCGGCGCCATAGGCGCGCGCCCGCTCCGCGTCCTGCGGATAGTCGGCGTTCGCCCAGACTTCCAGCTCGCGGAAGCTGTCGGCCCACACGAGCAGTTTGAGCAGATAGGGGTCATTGAAGTCGGGGACCATGGTCTTGATCTGGCCGGCGTACACATCGCCCGTGGTGCCGTCGATGGAGATGGTGTCGCCTTCCTTCAAGACATGCGTGCCAACCGTGAATTGGCGCTGATCCAGGTTCACGTTCATGGCGGAGGCGCCCACCACGGCCGGCTTGCCGAACTGCCGCGCCACCAGGGCTGCATGGCTCGTGCGCCCGCCGCGGCTGGTAAGAATGCCCTTGGCCGCCAGCATGCCGTGCACATCATCGGGCTTGGTTTCCGGGCGCACCAGGATTACGGCGCGCTTTTCGGTCTTGGCCCACTGCTCGGCGGTGTCGGCGTCAAAGGCAATTTGGCCCACGGCCGCGCCGGGCGACACGTTCAGCCCGCTGGCCAGCCATTCGCCGCGCGTCACCGCTTCTTGCTTGGCGGTCAGGTCGAACTGCGGATGCAGGAAATAATCGACGTGTTCGGGCTTCACCCGCTGCACGGCCTCGGCCCGGCTGATGAGGTGCTCGTTGGCGAGGTCCACAGCGATGCGCACGGCGGCCTGCGCGCTGCGCTTGGCGTCGCGCGTTTGCAGGATCCATAGTTCGCCGCGCTCAATGGTGAATTCCACGTCCTGCACTTCGCGGTAGTGCTTCTCCAGCTTGTGGCAAATGCGGGCAAACTGGTTGTACACCTTGGGCATCTCGACCTTCAAGGCGGCGATGGGTTTGGTCAGGCGCGTGCCGGCCACCACATCCTCGCCCTGCGCGTTGGTCAAGTAATCGCCCTCAATTTCCTTTTCGCCGGTCGAAACGTTGCGGGTGGTGACCACGCCAGTGCCCGAGTCCTGGCCGAGATTGCCGAACACCATGCTCACAATGTTCACGGCAGTGCCCAGGTCGTGGGCAATGCCGGCGGCGTTGCGATAGTCGTGCGCCCGCTTGCCGTTCCATGATTTGAAAACGGCTTCGGTCACCAGTTTAAGCTGCTCCAGCGGGTCGCTCGGGAAATCGCGCCCGGCGCCGTGGCTGACCAGGTCCTTGAAATTCGCAGTAATGGCCTGCAAATCGTCGGCAGTCAGGTCGGCGTCGTTGGTCACGCCGCGCTTGGCGCGGTACTCGCTCAAGACGGCTTCAAACGGCTCGTCGGGCAGGTTTAATACCACCGTGCCAAACATCTGGATCAGCCGGCGGTAGGCATCGTAGGCAAAGCGAGTGTCGCCGGTCAAGTGACTCAGGGCGGCTACAACCTCGTCGTTCAAGCCGATATTGAGGACGGTGTCCATCATGCCCGGCATCGAGAACTTGGCGCCCGACCGGCACGAGACCAGCAGCGGGTGCTTGGCATTGCCAAAGCCCTTGCCGGTTTGAACTTCCAATTTGCGCAGGGCGATCAGCACCTGCGGCCACAGCGCCGGCGGGAACTGCTCTCCGGCCGCTAGATAGGCATTGCAGGCGCGGGTGGTGATGATGAAGCCGGGCGGCACCGGGAGCCCCAAGCCCGTCATCTCGGCCAGGTTGGCGCCCTTGCCGCCGAGTAGGTCACGCATTTTGGCGTTGCCTTCGGCGAACAGGTACACCCACTTCTCGGCGATGGTGCGCTTGACCGGCTTATGGCCGTGGCCGTTGTGGCCATTCTTAGGATGCGCGGGCAGGGGGATGCGGCGCGTGGTAGGGGACTTTGCCGTGACAGTTGCCATGATCACCTTACTCCTCTTGGGGGCTACAGATATTTGAGTTGCCGCGCCTGCTCGCCCAGCGCCTCGCGGTGCTCGGGTGCGGCGATGTTGATCAGCGCTTGGGCGCGCTGGGCGATGGTCTTGCC
>JAYUUW010000849.1:0-3144 GCA_043754665.1 Anaerolineales bacterium
CGTCTTATCATCGACCAAGGCCAGGTAGCCTTTGCCGTTGCTGTAGACACCATGCCCGATAAACTGGATCAGATCCGGTTTGGCATGGAGCAGCGCATCTCGGATGGCGCGCCGCGTGGCACGGGGCACGACCTGTAACGTCAGTTGATTTGTACTCAGCGGCTCTGCCAATGCCTGGCGCACGATGGCTTCCCATTCGGCAGGCGGCAGCCGCGTCTGATCGCTGGGGTCGGCAATGATAACCAAGAGATGCAGCGGACCCTCCCGACGCCGCACCCAGCGGCCAGGCATTGGCAGATCCAGGTAGCGCGATAGAACCGTGCTCGGGTTGATGGCGAAGAAGTAACCGTGAAGGGTGCGGTAAAGAAATTCCAACGGCAGGCTGGCCAAAGTGTCGGCTTCAATCCGTAGGCGAATGCGCAGTTTGTTGCGGGCCGCACGGGCAACCGCCTCCGTTTGCTGAAAATGGGTGTGAATCGGGCCAGGAAAAAGCAATTGATAGAGCTCTTGACCAAAGCTCTTGAGCAACTCAGCGTCAGTCTGATCTTTTTCGATCAAACTGAGCGTCAAGCGAATGTTGGCGGGTAACTGGATAGAAATTTGCGTCGCCGGCGATGCGCCTTCCTCAGAACGGGCAACGGCGCGCCCATCGGGCGCCACATGCAATTCAAAGTCTACGTATGATTCCATCATCGGTCCATTCTTCCTTTTTGGTGGCGGTGGTGGCGGCGGGTGCAAGGCGGCAAAAACGACAGCCGGTGCCAGTGCCAGCGGCGTGATGCTCTTTGGCCATGACCCCGGCCCAAGACCAAAGGCCGGCACCGGCAACAACATGGTCAGCACGGTTTGCCAGATGGTGGCAAAAGCCGTGCTTTCACCCGGGGCCAGTGCCAGCACTGCCCCACCAGTACAAGCCTGTGCCGCCGCCGACAGGAGCCAGGCTTTATCCGGCTGCATGGGCAGTGCGTTGACCTCGTGCCAAGTTAGCAACAGTCCCGCACCACTACTCAGATTGCCCCCCAGTGGCAAGAGGATGTGCTGTGATTTGTTTGGCAGCGCGTCGGCAGCCGACGACAGCACAGCAAGTGGCTTACCGGCTGCTTGAAAGATCGCCGGTAACCGGTTTGTGGGGTCCAGACTGAGGATGGTTACCGGCGGCAATTGGGCCAGCGGCCAGGTGATCGGTGTCAAGTGCGCCGCCCGTTGCCAGCGTTGCGTGATAGCGCGCCGCGTTTCGCCGCCATTGCTGGGCGGCCAGGGCAAGTCGCCCCAGACCACCAGCAAGCGCCCCTGGCGCGCGGCTGCCGTCAGCTTTTCCAATGCGTTGTCGTTGCTCATGGCATTGCCTCCACCTGTTCACACAGAGATGTAATCGCCTCGGCCAGCGCGGCCAGATCCTCGCGGTAGGTTTCGACGGCGGCCTGTTGATCAAGCCGTTGCGCCGGCGCTTGGGTGCGCACCAGCCAGCGCTGTGCGGCGGCCAGGTGGCGCAACGCCTGTCGTTGTGCGGCGGGCGTTGTCGCCGGCCAAGGATCGGGCAGGGGGCCGGCAGGATCGAGCGACATGCCGAGTTGGTCGCGCGTCAGCGCCAACTGGACCTTTGCCAGCCGCAAGCCGACGAAGTAGCGGCTCACGACAGTCGCTTCGCGGCGCCCCCACTGCCAGAAAGCCGCCGCTGCCCGCCGCAGTTCAGTCGCCCGCCCGTGCGCTAGCAGGATCACCACTAGGACATCGTAGGCCGCATACGTGGCATTGGCGCTTTCGATCTGCTCGGCCAGCGCCACGGCTTCATACGCCCACTCCTCGGCGGCTGCCAGATTGTCGCGACCCCTCTCCAACCAAGCCAGATTCTTCGCCGCGTCTTGGCGATCATGCAGGCCATGTTCACCGCTCTGCCACACCTCCTGCAAACAGGCTTCAGCCGCCGCGTCTTCGTTCAGTCGTCGCAAGATGAGGCCCAACTCGCACAGGTGAGTACCCAGCGAATACCCAGCGCTGCTTCGGTCACGGCGGCGCAAGGCCAGTGCGGCTTCCATCTCCTGGCGCGCCTCCGCCAGCCGTCCTTCGGCGGCGAGCAATCTGCCACGTTGAAAGCGAAAGCCATGCGCCCAGCCTTCCTGCCCGACATCGGCCAGAAAGGTCAGCCCCTGCTCCAGCACGGCGTACAGCCGCGCCGTCGGCATGGCCGGCAGGAACCGTCCCACCGCGACAAAACCATCAAACGCACCGGACAGGTATTGCAGCGCCTGCGTATTACCAGCCAACGCCGCACTGGCGGTGCGGTCATGGTTCAGGCTAATGAGCCAGGTGTAGGTGGTCAAGGCTGCTTCATTCTTGCTCTGCATGCGCCGGGCGTCAGCCAGCCAGTAGTGCAGCCGCACCCGCGTCGGCCAGTCGGTGTGGGCATCGGCCAGCCGCACCGCCGCATAAAGCGTCTCCGCCAGCGCATACTGCGCTGCATTGATTGCATCCCTGGCCTGCTCCTCCAATAGGTCGATCTGGGTAAGGGTACTGAGTGCATCACTCATTCTGCGTCACCTCCCAGGCCGCAATATTCGCGGGCATACTCTTGTAGAACGGTGATGATGCTCGGTGGGCGCACGCCTGTGCGTGCTACCACCTCGGCAGGTTTGGCGTCCAGAAAGGCTTTCACCGTCTGATACGCGCGGCAGACGGGCTCAATGACAGACACTTGGATGGCGCAGCCGCGAAAGAGGACGGGCGAGAGAAACTTAGCATGGGCGCTCTTGAGCAAAAGCTGGAAGTCGGCCTGGCGCTGTAGAATCTCGGTCAACGTTTCTTTGTGTGCGTCGGGCTGAATCATGCTGTCATAGCGTTCATGAACTTTACCGGCCAGATTGAGCCCCACGCCTTCGCCGCCGGCCAGGCCGCCTGCGTGCAGGAGCAGATAGGGGCGGCTTAGCACCATCAACATACCCAATTCCAACACCACATTGGGGTTGGCGTTGGAGAGTTCGACGATGAAACAATGCGCGCGGCGCATCTTGTTGGTCAGGTTAGGCCAATAATCGGACTTTTCAACCAACTCATCGGCGCGCATCACTTCCCAGAAATAGGGCCGATCTTGCAGGATGTCGCGCAAGGTCTCGAAGACGTGGTTATGGGTTCGCGGATCAAAGGCCA
>JAYUUW010000850.1:0-1508 GCA_043754665.1 Anaerolineales bacterium
CTCAACCTGCTGGAGCAGATTGCCCTGGCGGCCGGCAAAGCGTTGATCGTGCTGACGGCGACCAATCAGTTCTTGTTGTATCGCTTCTTGTACGGCACCGCGCGCGCCTACACCGGCACGGAAGAGATGGACGTGATCCCGGCGATGGTGCCCAACCGCACCGACGGCCTGGCGCGGGCGGGGCGGCTGATGGGCCTCACCGGCGTCGTGCTGGGCGGGGCGGCGCTGGCGCTCTCGTTCGTGGACGCCTCGGCCTACCTGCCGCAGATTGTGGCTGAGATGGCCGGCACGCTGGGGGTGACGGCGGTGGGCTTCGGCTTCGGCGCGGCCTTTAGCCCGACCGATGAGCGCCGGGCCGCGCTGCTGGCTACTGGCACGGGCCTGCTGGCTTATGCACTATGCGCCGCGACGCTGCTGCGGTTGGTGTAAAGAGCAAAGGGTATAAAAGGTCTGGGGGTATAAGGGGGGACGCGGGGGACTCGGGAGCCGGCCGCAATCGCCCTATAATTCGAGATGATGCGCACCTGGAAACGCTTGGTCTGTTTGCTATTGCTAGCCGCGACGGCCTGCACCCTGCCCGTGCCGCGGCTGGTGTTCGACACGCCCACGCCCCCCGCCACCGAGGCCCCGCCCGCCACGCCGCTGCCGGCCGCCACCATCACCTTCAACGTCCATATCCCTGCCAACACGCCGGCCGGCACCGCGCCCGCCGTGGCGATTTTGGATCAGGTCGGCGGCACGCGCACCACCGTGGTGCTAACCGATGCCGGCAACAATACGTGGACCGGGAGCACGCCGGCGACGGCGGGCGCAGTCCTGCGCTATCGCTACATTCGCCCCCTGCCCAACTATGTCGAAGAACTGACGCCCAGCCGCCAGGCGGTGCCGTTCCGGCTGCTGGTGGTCAGCGGCGACGCGCCGGTGGTGGACGACACCGTGGCCACCTGGACCGACACGCTGTTCACCGGCGAGACCGGCGGCGTGGAAGGCCGGGTGTGGAACGGCAACAGCGGCCAGGGCGTGCCGGGCGTGCTGGTGGCGGTGGGCGGGCAGGTGGTGGTCACCGGGCAAGACGGCGGCTTTATCGTCTATGGCCTGCCGGTGGGGCAGCAGCGCGCCGCGGCCCTCGCGCCCGATGGCAGCCTGCGCCCGGCCCAGCAAGCGGCGGCGGTGGCGGCTGGCCAAACCACGCCGGTCGATATCATCAGCGCCGACCCGAACGCGGTGCATGTGACCTTCCTGGTGCGCCCGCCGGCCGGGGCCGATGCCGGCGCGGTGCTGCGCATGGTGGGCGATGTGTGGCAGTTGGGCGACAACTTCGCGGAGGGGCCGAGCGGCGCGACCATATCGGCCGTGCGCGCGCCAGTGCTCACGCCGCTGGCCGACGGGCGCTGGACTGTGCGCTTGCAGCTTTATACCGGCACGGTGCTGCGTTATAAGTACACCCTGGGCGACGGCGTGTGGAACGGCGAACTGACCAGCACCGGCCAGCCGCGCCTGCGCGAGTA
>JAYUUW010000851.1:0-3579 GCA_043754665.1 Anaerolineales bacterium
GGGCCGACGCCCATGCGGGCGCTGGCGGCCGAGGCCGGGCTGGTGGGCCAAACGCCCGACGACGCGGCCGTGCAGCAGGTGATTGAGCATGTGTGGGCCGAAGCGCGGCTGCGCACCTCCGCCCACCGCGCCACGGCCGACTATCGGCATGAAATGGTGGCGGTGCTGGTGCGCCGCGCGTTGCCGTTGGCAGTCGAGCGGGCGCGGACCGGCGTGGCCGTGCCACAGGGCTTGGGCGAGTAAGGGCTAGTCGGCACGCTTCGCAGGGCAGTTGGCAGAAGGTGGCGGGAGGTATGCAGATGGCACAACTAAAATTGACGCTGAACGGCAAGCCGGTGGAGGTCGAGGTCCTTGAGAACGAGTACCTGGCCGAAGTGCTGCGCTACCGGCTGGGCCTGACCGGCACGAAGATCGGCTGCAATGAGGCCGAGTGCGGTAGCTGCTCGCTCCTGGTAAACGGCACGCCGGTCGATTCGTGCATCTACCCGGCGCTGCGGGCGCAGGGGGCCGAGGTGCTCACCATTGAGGGCCTGGCCGGCAGTTGGCAAGAGCAATGCCGTCACGCCGGCCGCGCGCCCGAGGGCGACCTGCACCCCCTGCAAGAGGCCTTTGCGCGGGGCGGCGCGCCGCAGTGCGGCTTCTGCATCCCCGGCCTCATCATGACCTCCAAGGCGCTGATCGATCAGCAGCCCGAGCCGACCGACCACGACATCAAGGTGGCGCTCAAAGACACCTACTGCCGCTGCGCCGGCTACTCCTTTATTGCCAATGCCATTCAAACGGCGGCCCACAGCGTGCGCACCGGCGAGCCCATGCCGGCCGAGCCGATGGCGCTGCCCGAAACCAAGGCGCCTCTTACAGTCATCGGCCGGCCCTTGCCGCGCCCCGATGTGGTGGCCAAGGTGACCGGCGCGGCCATGTACACCGACGACTACACCTGGCCGGGGATGCTGCACGCCCGCACCCTGCGCGCCAAGTACCCGCATGCGCTTATCAAGCGCATTGATGTGAGCCAGGCCCAGGCGCTGCCGGGGGTACACGCCGTGCTCACCTGGGCCGATGTGCCCGGCCAGCAGAACCACGGCCTGGTGACGGCCGACTGGCCGGCGCTGTGCGGCGAAAAAGTGCGCTACCTGGGCGATGCGGTGGCGATTGTGGCCGCCGACACGCGCGAGATCGCTACGGCCGCGCTGGCGCTGATTGAGGTGGACTACGAGCCGCTGCCGCCCGTGACCGATCCGATTGCGGCGCGCCAGCCAGAGTCGCCGCTGGTGCATGCCAGCGGCAACCTGCTCAAGCACATCAAGGTCCGCAAGGGCGACATCGACCAGGGCTTTGCCGAGGCCGATGTGATCATCGAGCGCGAGTACCGCACGCCGTTCTATGAACACGCCTTCCTCGAGCCGGAGTGCGCCATCGGCGTGCCGGAGCCGGACGGGCGCTTCACGGTCTACGTCGGCAGCCAAATTCCCTACCAGGACCGGTCACAGATCGCGGCCTGCCTGGGCGTGCCCGATTTGCAGGTGCGCGTGCGCGGCACGCTGGTCGGCGGCGGCTTCGGCGGCAAAGAAGACATCGCCGGGCAAATTCACGTGGCGCTGCTGGCCCAGGCCACCGGCAAGCCGGTAAAGATGCTCTACGACCGCCACGAGTCGCTCATCTTCCACCCCAAGCGCCACGCCACCATCATCCGCATCAAGATGGGCGCCAAGCGCGACGGCACCCTGCTGGCGGTGCATACCGAACTGTATGGCGACAGCGGCGCTTACGCTTCGCTGGGCGAGAAGGTGATGACGCGCGCCACCACGCACTCGGCCGGGCCGTACAACGTGCCCAACGTCAAGGCCGACTGCTACGCCATGTATACCAACAACCCGCCGGCCGGCGCGTTCCGCGGCTTCGGCGTCACCCAATCGGCCTTCGCGGTTGAGTCGACCATTGACCTGCTGGCCGAGGCGCTGGGCATGGATGCCTTCGCCCTGCGCCGCCACAATGCGCTCAAGGTCGGCCTGCTGACCAACACCGGCCAACTGCTGCGCGAGAGCGTGGGCCTGCTCGAATGCCTGGACAAGGTCGAGGGCGCGGTGCGCCCGGCCGGTTACGGTAAGCGCACCCAGCAAGTCAACGGCCACAAGACCGCCCGCGCCTGGGGCGTGGCCGTGGGCTACAAGAACACCGGCTTGGGCGGCGGCGCGCCCGACAAGAGCGCGGCCGAGGTCGAGCTATTTACCGACGGCACTGCCGAGGTGCGCACCAGCGCCGCCGAAATTGGGCAGGGGCTGGTGGGCGTCGTGGCGATGTGCACCGCCGAGGAATTGGGCCTGCCCTACGACCGCGTGAAGGTGCTGCTCTCCGACACCGACCTGACGCCCGACGGCGGCCCGACCACTGCCTCGCGCCAGACGTTCGTCACCGGCAACGCCGCCCGGTTGGCGGCCCGCGCCCTGCGCGAGGCCATCGCCACCACGCTGGCCGAGAAGTACGACCAGCCGCCGGACAAGATTCGCTTTGAGGAAGGCCTGGCGCGCGTGAACGGCCACAGCGTGCCGCTGGGCGACGCCGCCCTGCTGATGAAGCAGGAAGGGCGCGAGCCGAAGGCGCTGTATACCTACTGGGCGCCGCAGACCCAGCCGCTGGGCACCGGCGGCGACATGCACTTTGCCTTCTCCTACTCGGCCCAGGCGGCCGAGGTGGAAGTGGACCTGGAGACCGGCGAGGTGCAGGTGCTACAAATGGTGGCCGCGCACGACATCGGCCGCGCCATCAACCCGCTGGCGCTCCAAGGCCAGATCGAAGGCGGCATGATCATGGGGCTGGGCAACGCCCTGACCGAGGAGTTTATCGTCGAGGGCGGCTACATCTTCACCGACCGGCTGGCGCGCTACAAGATGCCGTCAATCAAGCACGCGCCCAAGCTCACCTCGTTCATTGTGGAAGACGAGGCCGCCGATGGGCCGTACGGCGCGAAGGGCGTGGGCGAGATCGCCAGTATCCCGACCACGCCGGCCATCACCAACGCCATCTACAACGCCTGCGGCGTGCGCGTGATGACGCTGCCGGTGGATCAAGACAAAATCTTGCTCGCCATCAAGCGCGGCGACAAGGCCGTGTACTGACCGGCATGGAGCCGCTGCGCCAGCCGGACTGGCTGAATTGGGCGCGCACCGTGCAGGCCGTGGCGCAAAACGGCCTGACCTACGCCGAGAACCCGTTTGACCGCGAGCGCTACACCAAGCTGGCGGCGCTGGCCGCAGAGGTCTTTGCCACCTACACCGGCCGGCCCGCCGAGGCGCTCACCGCCTGGCTGAACGTGCAGCCCGGCTATATGACGCCCAAAGTAGATGTGCGCGGCGCGTGCTTCCGCGACGGCCGCTTGCTGCTGGTGCGCGAGCGGTCCGATGGCGGCTGGTGCCTGCCGGGCGGCTGGGCCGATGTGGGCGATGTGCCCGCCGCGGCGGCCGTGCGCGAGGTGCAGGAAGAGACGGGCTTCACCTGTGTGGCCCGCAAGGTGCTGGGCGTGTTCGACGCCAACCGGGGCGGTGAGCCGCTCGCGGCCTTTCACGCCTTCAAGCTCATCTT
>JAYUUW010000852.1:0-2274 GCA_043754665.1 Anaerolineales bacterium
CGCCCAACTCTGGAAGATCGGTTCCTTGAAATTACCAACGCTGGAGCGGCCGCATGAACGCTTTTGTCCACCACTTCGCCTTTGAATTCCGAACGGGTATCCGCAACAAGCAGTTGCTGTTGATGAACTATTTGTTCCCACTGGGGTTTTACCTGATGATGGGCTTTGTCATGGCCGAGATTAACCCCTTCTTCCGGGAGGACCTGATCCCCGCCATGGTCATATTTTCCATCCTGGCTGCCACGTTGTTGGGGATCCCTGATCTGCTGGTCACTGCCCGCGAAAACGGTGTTTTCCGCAGCTACAAGATCAACGGCATTCCGGCCATCGCGATCCTGACCATTCCGGCTTTGACAACTATGCTGCATATGGTCATCGTGGCCGTGCTGATTACCGTCACGGCGCCCTGGTTCTTTCACGCGCCCTTGCCAGTCAATTGGGTCAACTTTGCCCTGATCTTTGCCGCGCTGGCCTTTTCGTGCGCCGGGTTGAGCGTCCTGATCGGCGTGGTCGCCTCCAGTTCACGCCTGACCGTGCTGTGGTCACAGCTTGTTTTCCTGCCGTCCATGCTGCTGGGCGGCCTGATGTTTCCCTATAGCCTGCTACCTGCCGCGGCCGGCAAATTCGCGCAGCTTTTGCCAGCCACGCAGGCCATGAACGCCTTCACTGGCTTGGCGATGGGCAAAGTCCCCGCCTTTTCCCCTTGGGGTTCGGTCAGCATGTTAATTGCCAGCGGCGTTTTAGCGTTTGGGTTGGCCGTCTATCTCTTTAGCTGGGACAGTCGCAACACGACCCGGCGGGGGCCGACCTGGCTGGCCTGGCTGGTCTTATTGCCGTATGTGGTTGGAATACTCGTGCTGGCATAGCCAACCAAGAGAAACTGACCTAGACCGTGTCGGGCAAAGGCATTAAGCCGGTAAAGGCCCAGCCGGTCCCCGTTACGGCGCTTGCGCTGGTGACTGGTCGCCCACCGGCAGGGCGCAGCGCCGGATGCGCCCGCCGATCAGGGCGTTATCGCATCCCGCCGTCACCGCGCGCCTAGACCCTGAATCTGGCTTGTATCCGTTACAGGGACACTACCCCGATTTTCAAAAACCTGATGAACAACCCCATTCCGCCGTGGCTGACGTGGCGGCGGTAGGCTATGTGGCCGCCCACATGATGCCCACTCTGCACCCAGTGGAGGTGGTCAGGGCGGCTGACCAACTTGGTCCACAGATCTTCGCCATCATGGGCCGACGCGCCCAGCGGATAAAGCTTGGGGTTGTGCTCAGCTCCGAGGGTCTGGGCAGGTGTGAGCTGGATTGCTAGACCACGCATCGTTGACCTCCCGACTACCGATTTTCGGCCGGCCCGCCGGTCAATGGTTTCTAGAAACCTGCCGGTGAGTATTGCCGTGAGTGCCTGACACGCAAGAGTCCGCCGTCAAGCTCTCAACCGAACACCCCGCATGGTCCTGGACTGCTTTGGCGCTGGGTACAGGCAGAAGCTCTGGCCTATACTATCAACGCGTGGAGTCTGGAAGAAATCAAGGGTAAACGAGCAGGTCTGGCCGGCAAGGAGGCAGGACTAGGATGCGCATCGGGATTATTGGGGCGGGCGCCGCCGGATTGTGCGCCGCCTGGCTGCTCGACCAAGACCATGACGTCACAGTCTTCGAGCAATCGGAGCGCCTGGGCGGCCACGCGCACACCCTCGAGGTCGAGCAGGCCGGTGAGCGCACCGAAATTGACGCGGGCTTTGAGTTTTTCTCCGGCGGAATGTTCCCGACCTTCACCCGCCTGCTGAACTGCTTGGGCGTGGCTTTACGCCAGTATCCGCTGACCGCCACCTTCTACACGGCCGACAACCGGTATGTCTGCCTGCTGCCGCCCCAGCGCGACGGCCGCGTGATCTGGTCCGCCGTGCGGCCGCGCCAGGTGCTGGACCTAGCCCAACTGGGGTACGCCCTGCACCGCGCCGGCCCGCTGATGCGCGCGCGCGATACGTCGGTGACGCTGGACCAATTCCTGGCCAACTTGCCCGTGACCCGCCCGTTCAAGCGCGACTTTCTCGTGCCCTTTTTGCTGGCCGGTTGGTGCGTCGAGCCTGAGGATTTCGGGGCCTTCAGCGCCTATGATGTGTTGAGCTATGCCTACTGGCACCGGCCGGCGGGGCTGGCGCCCTATGCCTGGACCGAAGTCGTGGGCGGCACCCAGACCTATGTGCGCGCGCTGAGCCAGGCCCTCACCCGCGCGGTGGTGCACACCGCCAGTCCGATCGTGCGCCTCACCC
>JAYUUW010000853.1:0-1853 GCA_043754665.1 Anaerolineales bacterium
ACGGCCAAGATGACCGGCGCGACCACGTTCTTGAGAGCGGTCTTCCAGCGCACGCGCCGCCAGCTATGGCCCAGGCTGCGGCCCGCCACCACGTACTGCTTGCCCAACTCGTCGGCCAGCACGGTGGCCGTGACCTGGCCGATCTGCATGAGCGGGCGCACAGCCAACACGACGACGGGCAGCACCAGGTGGATATCCCACCCGTAGCCGCGCAGGGGAAAGGGCAGCTTGGCCCCCGGCACGGTGAAGAGATAGAAGATGGAAGCGGTGAGCAGCAGCGCGCCGATGTAGAAGCTGGGCATGGAGAGGCTGACGGCCGACAGCGGAATGAGCCAGGGCGCAACGCCGGGCGGGTTGGTGCGCACACTGAGCAGGCCCAGAAGCAAGCCCAGCACGACGGCCACCGCAAACGCCAGCGCCACGAGGCCCAGGCTGGTTTGCGCGGTGCGCAGCAGCGCGGCGGGGATGGTCTCGATGTTGCCGCCGGGCAGCTTGCCCCAATCGCCTTGCAGCCCGGCCTGCACATAGGCCTGGTACTGCGGCCAGATTTGCGGCGGGTCGTCGGTGAGGACGCGGAACGGGTCTTGGGTAAGCTGGAACCAGCGCCCGGCCACGGCGTAGCCAAAGCCCACGCAGTGGACCAGCACCAACACGAACGGAATGATGACTAACCTGCGGAGCAGAAAGCGCACCATGCGGGCCGGTTCCTCCTGGCAGAGTCTTTCGCCCTGACGCCTCCTTTTATACTTCCGAGGCCCCTGGTGCGTTCAGATCAGCGGGCGGGCGCGGGCGGGTTATAGACCGGGCGAGGGTGGGTGTCAACCGGGGTACTACTTAGGCAAATCGCCTGGCCAACCAGGCATTGAGGTCGTTCATGCCCGCGGCGTTGAGCTTGTGGCCGACGGCGTATTCATGGTAACTGACCTCGGCGCCAGCCTGCGCCAGTAACGTGTGCGCGGCGCGGGCCTGGTCGATGCTGACCGTTTCGTCGGTCTGGCCGTGCGCGATGAAGATCGGCTTGCCGGCCAGCTTGCCGGGGGTGGCCCAGGCCGCCGCCTGCCCCGGCACAAAGCCCGCCAGGCAGGCCACGCCCTGAACCAGCGCCGGGGCCGAGAGCGCGAGGGCGAGACTGATGGCCGCGCCCTGGCTAAAACCCATCAGCACCACCTGCGCCGGGTCCACCGGGTAGGCGGCGGGCAGCGCGGTGATGAAAGCGCGCAGGTCGGCCAGCCCCGCCGCAAACCCGGTGTCGTCGCCCAGGTGCAGGAACCAGCCGAAGCTCTCCGGCTCCACCTCCAGCGGCGCGCGCGGGCTCACCAGCACCACGCCCGGCGGCAGCAGGCGGTCGAAGACGCTCATCACCTTCTCGTTGCCCAGCCAGCCATGCACCATCACGACCGTGGGGCTCGGGGCAGTAACGCCTTCTGGCACCTTAACGCGGTGGACGAGGTTGAGGGCCATTACTTCACGTAGCCCTGGGCCACCAGCAGTTCGCCATTCAGCAGCGCACCGCCGGCCGCGCCGTGGATGGTGTTGTGCGACAGCACGATGAACCTGATGTGGAACAGCGGGTCGGGCCGCACGCGCCCCACCACGGTGGTCATGCCGCCGCCGGCCCAGCGGTCCTTGCGCGGCTGCGGGCGGTCGGCCTCGGGCCGCACCTCAATCACCACCTTGGGCGCGCTCGGCAGCCCCTGCACCATGGCCGGGGCTTGAAAGTCGGAGAGGCACTGAATCACGTCTGCCACCGCAGCCGGCGCGTCGAACTCGACCGAGGCGCACACCAAATGCCCGTCGGTGACGGCCACGCGGTTGGTGTGGGCCGACAACTGAACGCCGGCCAGCTCAATCGC
>JAYUUW010000854.1:0-1952 GCA_043754665.1 Anaerolineales bacterium
CGGGCCGCTCAGCAGGTAGTTCATCAATTGCAGGGCGATGGCGTTCATCATCACCGTGCTCAGAATTTCGTTGACCCCCAGGCGCGCTTTGAGCAGCCCTGGCACAAAGCCCCACAGCGCGCCCGCTAGAAAGCCCAGCAGCAGCGCGCCGGGCAGCAGCACCGGCCCCGGCCAGGTGCGGAAAGTAACCGAGAACCAGGTCGCCATGAGCGCGCCGGCCATGATCTGGCCCTCGCCGCCGATATTGATGACATTGGCGCGGAAGGCGATGACGATGCCCAGGCCCACCAGCAGCAGCGGCGTGGCCTTAACCGCCGACTGCATCAGGCCGGAGGGCGTGCCCAGCGCGCCGCCCAGCATGGCCGCGTAGGCCGCCAGCGGGTTGACGCGCAGCAAGAGCAGCAACACCGCGCCCAGCAGCAGCGCCGCCGCCAGCGCCGAAACGGGCAGCAGGATCGTGAAGCCGATGTCGCTCCAAGGCAGATGTCGATTGGATTTGGTCGAAGTGGGCAGCGCAGCGGGCGGAGTCGACATGGGGCGGCAGTTGTGTCCAGTGCGTGACGAACCAATCTGATGGGCCGGGTCGAACGTCCATTCATTCTGCGCAGGTCCGTCTCCCGGCCACAGTGTTATTGGTCATCCGTTCGCCTGACAGAAATCACCTGCCTAGTCGCAATTAGCAGAATTGGCTGGTTTGCCGGCTGGCCCAGGCGCGGAACAACCAACAGGGCAGCTTGGAGGTCTAGGCTGCCCTGTTGGTTGCCGGCCGGTCTACACTGACCATGCCCCCCATAGCCCGCCGCCCCGTAATACCTCCATAACCTTCCCTCGCTACGCTGTCACCGCCGATTGGCCTGTCCGAGAACCCTGCTACACTCCGCCGCTTACCCGCCCGCGGCGCGACAGCCCTCCACGATGGTAGACACAATGACAGCTAGCACAACACCGGCACTGCGCCGCACCACCCTGGCCCTCAGCGCCGCGCTCCTCGTGGCCGTGGGCCTCGCGGTTACCGCCGGCGTGTGGGCCGTGCAGGCCCAGCGCCAGGCCCGCATCGCCCAGGCGCGGGAATGGGCGGCCCAGGCGCTCTACGCCCTCACGGTCGACCCGGAGCGCAGCCTGCTGCTGGCCCTACAAGCCGTGGCCGCCACCGACCGCAACCGTGTCGTGCCCGAAGCCGAAGCCGCGCTGCACCAGGCCGTGCAGAACGCCCACCTGCGCCTCACCCTACGCGGCCATGCCGATCGGGTTTTCGACGTGGCCTTCAGCCCGGACGGCACCCGTCTGGCCTCCGCCGGCCAAGACGGCAGCGCCATCATTTGGGACGCGGCCACCGGCGAGGCGCTGCTGACGCTCGCCGGCCACAAGCAGGCCGTCAACGGCGTGGCCTTCAGCCCGGATGGTTTACGCCTCGCCACCGCCGGCTGGGACAACACTGCCGCCATCTGGGATGCCGCCACCGGCGCAGAACTGATGCGCTTCACCGGCCACCTGGGCGCGGTCTACGCCGTGGCCTTCAGCCCGGACGGTGCGCGCCTGGCCACCGCCGCCGGCGACGGCAAAGCCAAGGTGTGGGACGCCGCCACCGGCGCAGAGCTGTTCACCCTGCGCGGCCACTTCGGCGTGGTGGTGGGCATCGCCTTTAGCCCCGAGTGCGTCAGCCCACCCGCAGCGTCAGCGGAGCGGTGTGGTCAGCGCCTCGCCACCGCCGGCCAAGACGGCACGGCCCGCGTGTGGGACGCCGCCACCGGCGACCTGCTGCTCACCTACACCGGCCACACCGGCGCGCTGACCGACATCGCCTACAGCCCCACCGGCGCGCAGCTCGCCACCAGCGGCACCGACGGCACTGCCCAACTGTGGGACCCGGCCACCGGCGCGCCCCTGCTGACGCTGCCCGGCCACACCGGCGCGGTGCTGGGCGTGGCCTTTAGCACCACGTGCGCCGGCCC
>JAYUUW010000855.1:0-3843 GCA_043754665.1 Anaerolineales bacterium
CCAGGCAAGTAAGACTAAGCTACGCGCCGCCGGCCTTGGTTTGGATGAACGGCGCGACGTCGGGCATGCGCTGCTTGATGAGCGCGGCGAGCTCGCCGGCCGGGTCGATGCCGCAGACGGTCGCGAGGACGAAGTCGATGCCGTCGGAGGCGAGCATGGCTTGCAGCTTCACGGCGGCGGGGTCGGCGGGGTTGGAGTAGTGCAGCGCGGCGGCGATGGCGAGCGCCAGGTGATAGGGGCGGATGCCATACTCCAGCGCGAGGCTGGCCGGGCCGATCAGTCGGTCGTAGCGGCTGAGCTTGCGGATGGGGTCGCGCACCTGGCGCTCCACCGGGTCAACGATCTTCGCGTCCTGGTACTTGCGCAGCGAGGCCTGGGCGAAGACGGCCTGCTCCTCAAGGGTGTAGCCGTGGCGGGCGCAAATGGCCGCGCCGCTCTCGTCGTAGACGCCCTGCGCCTCGACCAAGATCATGGGGTCGGTGGCGGCCTGGTAGAGATACTCGTGCCCGCGCAGCGCGCCCAGATAGCCGATGACGGCGTTGCCGGCGTTATAGGTGAACAGCTTGCGCTCGAGCGAGGCGTAGAACTTCTCCACCGGGAAGAGGCCGGCGATGGGCGGCAGCGGCTCGACCAGCGCGGCGGCGTCGATCTGCAATTCCCAATAATCTTGAGCCTGCACCGCCAGCGGGTCGGCGGCGCGCTGGGCCTCGGTCGGCTCGATGCACGAGCGCAGCACCGTGGCCTCGGCTATGCCCACTTTGGCGGCCAGGTAGGCCTGGTCGTCGGCGGCCAAGCGCTCGACCATCTGCTTGCGCAGAATGTCGGCCGGGAGCTTCCAGTTCTCACAGCACACGATGTTGAGCAATGCGCCGCCGGCAGCGCGGCGGGCGGCGATGCCGGGGGCCAGCATGGCGGCCACCGCCGGCAGGTTCGGCCCGCCCACAGAGACGAAGACCACGCGGGCGCGGGCCACGGCGTCGGCCACGCGCGGGTCGGCCACGTGCAGCGCGGTGAGGTTGGTCACCACAAGCGACTTTTCCGGGTTGCCGAGAATGTGCACCTGGTACTGGCCGCGCTCGTTGAGCAGGTGGACCACGTTCTCGTTCACATCCACAAAAATCAGCGGCGCGCCCGACAGCGCCACCAGGTGGCCGACGTAGCCGCGGGCGATCTTGCCGGCGCCAATGATGAGGACCGGCGGTTGTTCGGTGTCGTTCATTCGCTAAACTCCCTCAGAAGTGGTGATGGCCGCCAACTGCGCGAAAGAGGCGCGCAATTGCGGATAGAGACTGGTATACAGCGCAAAGAGTGCGTCGTAGCGGGCGGCGGGGCGCGGGTCGGGGTCGATCACTTGCGCCACCTGCACCATGGCGGCGGCGGATTCTTCCGCGTCCGCAAACCAGCCGGCCCCGATGGCGGCCAGCATGGCCGCGCCCAGGCAGGCGGCGTGCGTCACCTGCGGAATGACCAGCGGCCGGTTGAGCACGTTGGCCTTGATGGTGTTCCACAGCGCGATGTTGGCGGGGCCGCCCGACATGTAGATGCGGTCGACCGGCGCGCCGACAGTCGCCTCGACCACCGCCAGCACCTGGCGCAGGCTGAAGGCCACGCCCTCCAGAATGGCGCGCACCACATGGCCGTGGCGGTGGCCGCCGTTCAGGCCAAAGAATACACCGCGCGCCGCCGCATCCCAAATGGGGGCGCGCTCGCCGTGCAGGTAGGGCAGGAAGATCAGGCCGCCCGCGCCGGGGGGCGTGGCGGCGGCGCTGGCCTCGAGCAGCGCGGGCGCGGTGGGCGGCAGCGCCAAGCCGTAGCTGTGCAGCAGGTCGGGCGCGAACTGGTTGGCGTACCAATCGAGCGCGCCGCCGCCGGCCGAGGTGACGCCATAGCACACGCGGGCCGCGCCCTGCGGCGCGTCGGTGAGATACGGGGCCAGCATGAGGTTGGCGGCGGGCGCGAACGGCTGGTCGAGGCTGACAGCCACGCCCAAATGCTCAGTGGTGCCGCCGATGTCGAAGCCCAGGCCGGGGCGCACCACACCGGTGCCCAGCAGGCCGCAGTTCAAATCGTTCCAGCCGGTGACCACCGGCGTGCCGGCCGGCAGCCCGCAGGCCTCAGCGGCGGCGGGCGACACCGGGCCGATGACGGCCGAGGGCGGCTGGCGGCGGGGCAGCAGGTCAAGCGGCAGGTCCAACTCGGCCAGCAGGCCGGTGGCGAGGTCAGACCCCGGCAGGTGAACGAGGCCGCGCCAACTGGACGAGTCGGTCGCCAGCTCGCCGGTCAGGCGGTAGGCGATGTAATCCTTCACTTGCAGCAAGCGCCAGGTGCGGGCGAGATGCTCGGGCTCGTGGCGCTGGAGCCAGAGCAGGCGCGGCAGCGGCCAGGCCGGACTGGGCGGCAGGTCGATGCCCAGCGCCGCCGCCAGCCGTGCCCGGCCCATGCGCTGGTCGAGCGACACGGCCTCGCCGCGCGAACGGGTGTCTTGCCAGGAGAGCGCGGGCCGCACCGCTAGGCCGGAGCGGTCGAGCAGCAGGTGCGTGCCCACCTGCCCGCTAAGGCCCACGGCGGCCAGCGCGGCTCCGGCCGGCAGGGGTTGGAGCGCCTGCCGCACCGCCTGGCACACGCCGGGCCAATACGCTGCCACGTCCTGCTCGGCCTGCCCATCCGGCCCACGCTGGATGGCGTAGGCGGCCTGCCCCAGGCCGGCGGGGCGGCCGGCGGCGTCGAACACGCCCACCTTGCAACTGGAGGTGCCGAGGTCGATGCCGACCACGTAGGCGGCCGGGCGGCCGAGGCTAGCCATGTTTTGTTTCGACTGGATTGCTGCGCATCACGGATCGCATCGTACCATACAGCGCTGGATAAGCGCCGCCTACAATTTGAAAGTTCAGCGTATACTACGCGCGCGCCGGCCCAGACCAACGGGACCGGCGTCTTGCCGCGCGCACAGGCGCAGCGGCAATTCAGTACTTACACTAAAAGGCACCGCCATGTCAGCCAAGGTCGCGCCGGCGCTGGACGAACTGCTGGTCTCGCCGGGTTTCTATCAAGACCCTTACCCCATCTACGACGAACTGCGCGCTCAAGTGCGCGTGGCCTGGAGCGAGGCGCTGGGCGGCTGGGTGATCCCGCGCTACGACGATGTGGTGGCGACCATGCTCGATGCGCGCCATTTTTCGAGCCAGGGGCGCGTGCTGGCCGTGCTCGACCGCTACACGCCCGACGTGCGCGAGCAGTTCCACACGTTTGAGACGCACTTTACCGGCGGGCTGATCAATGCCGACCCTCCCAATCATACGCGGCTGCGGGCGCTGGTCAACCACGCCTTCACGCCGCGCACGGTCGAGCGGCTGCGCACGCAGGTGCAGGTACTGGTCGATGAGCTGATCGACGCGCAGCTCCAGCGCGGCCGCATGGACCTGATTCGTGACTTTGCCTACCCGCTGCCGGCCATTATTACCGCCGACATTTTGGGCGTGCCACGCGAGACGCGCGATGACTTCCAGCGCTGGTCGGATGGGGTGCTGGCGTTTCAGGGCAAGGGCTACGTGCCGCCAGAGGCGCTGGCGGACGCGCAATCCAACCTGATCGCCCTGCGTGAATTCTTGTGGGAGCACCTGGAGGCGCGCCGCGGCCACCCGAGTGACGATTTGTTGAGTCACCTGGTGGAGGCCGAGATGGAAGGCGACCGGCTGACCCCGGCCGAACTGCTGACCACCTGCGTGACTCTGCTGATCGCCGGGCACGAGACCACCACCAGCCTGATCGCCAGCGGCATGTATACGCTGATGCGGCACCCCGCGCAGTTGGAGCGGCTGCGCAACAGCCCCGAACTGGTGCCGA
>JAYUUW010000856.1:0-15532 GCA_043754665.1 Anaerolineales bacterium
ATGGCGCCGGCCATGCGCGCGGCCGGGCGCGAAGTGACCATGCACTTCTACCCCGGCGTGGGCCACTGGTTCTTCGAGGCCAACCGGCCCGACGCCTACAACGCCGAGGCCGCCGACCTGGCCTGGACCCGCACCCTCGCGTTCCTGCGCGCGCAGTTGCCGGGCGACAAAGCCTAGCCACGAAGGGGCACGAATTTGGGGAACGAATTGGCACGAAAAGAGCCGTAACCGGAGCCGCGCTTGGCCTGGGCGCAACCCCTGGGCCGGGCGCGGCCCTCCGACCTCCGACTTCTGACCTCCGACCTCCAGTCCGCGTCATTCGTAGCGCGGCGCGAATCCTCATATACTTAGCGCATGGCAGAAATCGACCGGGCCGTACTGGCCGAAGAACGCAACAGATGGATTTGGGCCACGCGCGCCGAGCCGGTGCAGGCCGTGCTCAAGCGCGTGATGGCGCAGGACGGCAGCCCCGCCTGGCACATCGTCGTGGCCTGGGGCGACGGCACGCTGCGCGCCATTCGGGTCAGGGACTTGCTGCGGCAGCTCTCGCCGGAGGCGCCGGGCAAGACCGTGGCGCAGTGCGAGCTGGCCGTGGTGCCGGCCCGCGAGCGCACCAAGATTGGCCTGGGCGCGGCCCAGGCGCTGGCGCGGCAGAACCCGGCGCAGGTGGTCATCATCACCGAGGGCGGGCGGCCGATTGGGCTGATCTTCGAGGGCGCCACGCTGGGGATGACCAGCGCCGAGCCGCCGCCGTCCGACCAGACGCCGGGGTCGACGCCGTTTGAGGCCTGGCCCGGGCTGGAAGCGCCCGACCACATTCTGCCGCTGGCCCAGTTCACCGTGACGGTGGGGCTGCGCGCCGAGCGCGACGCGGTGCTGACGGCCGTGCGCGCTATCACCGTCAATGCGTACACGGCCGAGGACCTGTTCACGGTGACGCTGCTGGCCGACGGCGCGGACGTGCTCGACGGCGCGGGCCAGCGCGTGCTGCCGCTGAAGCTGGGGGCGGAGGTGACGTTCGCGTGCCAGGCGCGTCCCGGCGTGAGCGAGGTGGTGTTGACCGCCGAGTTCGTCTGCCAGTGGCAGGTGGCCGGCACCGCCACCCGCCGCGTGCTGGTGAGCGCCGGCCCAGCCACCGCCGCGCCGCCGGCCGCGCCCAGCGACCCGTGCCGCATGGGCGTGCCGGCGCGCGAAGCGCAAACCGACCTGGTGCTGACGATCACGCGCTCCAAGGCCGAGCCGGGCAACCTCATGTGGACGCTGCTCGCGCCCAACCCGCCGCTGAACATCGGCCCGCTGGTGACGCAGTTGAGCGATGCGCGCGAGTTCGCGGCCCAGATCATTCAAGAGCTGCGCACCCAGCAGTATCGCGGGCCGTTCGCGGGACAGATACTGGCGAACAAGGGGCAAGACATCGCCGACATCATGCCGGCCGAGTTCTTCGAGGCGCTGCGGCAGGTGCACGCGGCGGTGGGGCGCGCCCCCACGCTGCTGCTGCTGACCGATGAAACCTATGTGCCGTGGGAGCTGGCGCTGATCGACCCGCCGCTTGACGCGAGCCGGCCCAGCTACCTGGGTGCGCAAACGGTCATGGGCCGCTGGCTGCGGCACGAGAAGGTGCAGTCGCCGCCGCCGTGGACGCTGCTGATCGACCATCTGACGGCGGTGGCGGCCGGCTTCGGGCTGGGCACCAACCTGCCGGCGCTGGCCTTCGCGCTGGATGAGCAGCAGTTCTTGGCGACGACCTATCAGGCGCGCCTGCTGGGGGCCACCTCGGCCGAGCTGGCGACGCTGGTGACCGCGCCGCGCCGGGCGGGGCATCTGATCCACTTTGCGGTGCACGGCTTGAGCGACCCGGCCGGCAACGACCAGGCGCTGCTGCTGGCCGACGACACGCGCTTGCCGCCCAGCGCGCTGGCCGGGCGCTTCCGCTGCGGCGAGGTGCCGAACTTCAGCTTTGTGTTTTTGAACGCCTGCCAGGTGGGCACGGCCGGCGGCAGCCTGGGGCAGGCGGCCGGCTTTCCGGGCGACCTCATTCGCGGCGGGGTGCAGGGCTTTCTGGCGCCGCTATGGAATGTGGATGACCAGGCCGCGCGCGAGTTTGCCGAGCGCTTTTACGCGGCGGCACTGGCGCAAGGCACGCCGGTGGGCGAGGTGCTGTTGGCCGAGCGGAAACTATACGACGAGGCCGGCACGACCACGCCGATGGCGTACATTTATTACGGGCATCCGTTGTTGAAGCTGACGCGAGCGCAGTAGGGCAGAAGGCAGTCGGCAGCCGGCAGGCAGGGGGAAGTGCGGGGGTCTAAAGGGGCTAAAGGGTCTGGAAGAGCAGGCAGCGGCGGGTGGGGTGGGTCGTCGTCACCGGGGCCGCGCTAAAACGCCTTTCGTAGGGGCGTTCGCGAGAACGGCCGAGACGCGCTACCAATGGAGCGTCTTACATTCACCAGCCACTCGGCATAGGAGGCAGCAATGCCACGACTGACCGGCACGGCGAGTCCCATTCAGATTGGCACCGAGGGCTACACGCTGCGCGCGCCGGGGCTGGTGGGCGAGGTGCGGGCCATGTCGGCGGTGGAGAACACCACCCGCGGCGACGGCGGCTTGAAAGAACCCGCGCTGCAAGCCGCCATCCGGCAGGCGGGCATGGTGCCGGGCGCGGTGTTCGAGCTAGCCATTGAGAGCGAGTCGCCGGCCACCAAGCCCGATGGCACGCGCGCCGACGGCCTGACCGCCACCACCCGCGAGGGCGAGCCGGCCGTGGAACTGGCCGTGCCGCACTTGCAGCCCGGCGTGGCCTATGCGGTGCTCTATACCGACGAGGCCGATGTGAGCCGCTGGGTCATGCCGGAAAACCCGCCGGACGGGGCAGTGCCGGCCGGCGCGCCGGTGCGCTTCAACCTGCCGCGCGAGAGCGCCCCCCCACCCCCGGCCGCCAGCGATGGCACGGTGACACGCGGCAGCGGCACGAAGCTGGGGCGGCGGCTGGTGCGGCTGGTGGCCTGGGCGGGCGCGCCGCTATTGGGGCCGGCCGTGCGCGCCGCGGCGCAGGCCTGGGAAGAGGCCAAGCGGCCCTATGGCCTGCACCGCGTGACGCCCGAAGGCTACACCGGGGCCACGGTGCAAGGCACGCCGGCGGCCTGGTCCGAGTTGGGGGCGGGGCGGGCGCTGCTGCTGCTGCATGGCACGTTCAGCAGCAGCGAGGCCTCGTTTGCGGCGCTGGGGCGCGAGGCGCTGGCGACGCTGGCGGGCCGCTACCCGGCCGGGGTGTTCGCGTTCAATCACCCCAGCCTGCACCACGCGCCCGAGGCGAACGTGCAGTTCTTCCTCGACCAACTGCCGCCGGAGCTAAGCCTGGATTTGGATGTCATGACGCACAGCCGGGGCGGGCTGGTGGGCCGCGAGCTGGTGCGGCGGCTGGGCGCGCTGGCGGCGCAGGGGCGGGCGGTGCAGGTGCGCAAGGCCCTGCTGGTGGCCTCGCCCAACCAGGGCACCATTCTCACCGACCCCAAGCACGGCATTGACCTGCTCGACCGCTACACCAACCTGCTGACCGACCTGCCCGACAGCGTGTACACCTACGTGCTCGAAGGCGTGCTGGCGCTGGTGAAGCTCTCGGCGTTCATCGCGCTGGCCGAGCTGCCGGGGCTGAACTGCTTGCCGCCCAACAACCCCTACTTGCAGGGGCTGAACGCCGCCGCCGAGGGCGGGGCCGAATTCTACGCCATCTCGGCCGACTTCACGCCGGATGCGCCGGGGCTGCTGGCGCGGCTGGGCAAGCTGGCGGGCGACAAGTTTATCGACAGCGTGTTCGGCGGCGCGAACGATGTGGTGGTGCCCACGTTGGGCGGCTACGCGGCGGGCGACCACACCGGCGGCTTCCCGCTCGATGAGGCCCACCGCGTGATCTTCAGCGGCGCGGCGCGGGTGCATCACAGCAACTACTTCAGCACGCCAGTCGTGCGCGCACAAATACTGGAGTGGCTAACGGGCGAGTGACGCGCACGAAACGCTGCGCGAAGAGAAAGAGATGCTGCGCTAAGAAAAAGGTGTGGCAGAGGCGGCGGTTGAGTAAGGTGGACGGAGGCGGCGCTGGGGTAACGCCGCGGCGGCGGCGCGGCGTGTCAAATCGAAAACTGGTATAGAGGCAAGCAATGGCCACAAGCATCATGGCTGAGATTACCGAGCGCTATAGCACCACGCAGGAAAACCTGCTCGCGCTCGTGGAGGGGCTGACCGATGAGCAGTTGCGCTGGACCCCGAATGCGACTACGCCCTCGGTGGGGTTCCATGTGTGGCACCTGGCGCGGTGGGCCGATTATTTGCAAGAGTTGATCAATGGGCGCGGGAGCCAGCTATGGGAGCAAGAAGGGCTGGCCGCGCAGTGGGATCTGGCCACCGCCGGCCTCGGCTATGCCCAAACCGGGATGAGCATGGATGACCAGTCGGCCGTGACACTGCGCCTGCCGCCTAAGGACCTGCTCCTCGATTACGCGCGCCGCGTCTTCGCTTTGGCCCAACAGGCCGTGGCGCGGATCGACGATCAGCAGTTTCACGACATCTATGAAGGCTGGCACGGCGAGAACTGGCACGCCGGGCACATTGGCCCCATCACCCTCACCTGGATGACGCACGACAACCGGCATCTGGGGATGATTGAAGGCCTGGTCGGCGTGCAAGGCCTGCAGGGCAGCGCCGATAGCTAGCCCCAGCCGCCGGCAGTCGAAATGGAACGCTTGTTCTAATCTCAAACTTGCCCTATACTGGGCTGGCGAACGTGACAATTTCATCACGATTGGTAATGGCTGGCTGATATAGGAGGCCCAATGCACAAAATCAAAGCGCACTTGTGGTTCGACACCCAGGCCGAAGAAGCGGCGCAGTTATACGTGGCGGTGTTCAAGAACTCGAAAATCAACTCGACCAATCGCTACGGCGACTCAGTGATGACGGTGGAGTTTGAGATTGACGGGCAGCCGGTGATCGCGCTCAACGCCGGGCCGCAGTTCAAGTTCAACGAGTCATTTTCGTTCTTCGTGGACTGCGACGGGCAGGCGGAGGTGGATGACCTGTGGGCCAAGCTGACCGCCGACGGCGGCGAGGAGAGCCAGTGCGGCTGGCTGAAGGATAAGTTTGGGCTGTCGTGGCAGATCATCCCCAAGCAGTTGATGACGCTGATGGGCGACCCCGACCGGGCCAAGGCCGAGCGCGTGATGGAAGCGATGCTCAAGATGAAGAAGATTGATGTGGCGGCGCTGGAGCGAGCCGCCGCTGGGTAGCGGCGAGAGAAAAAAGAAAGAGAAAAAGGCGGCGCAGAGGCAGCGCCGGTCAAGGTTGGCGGCGTAGAAAAGTGACGCGGTAAGTTGGGCGGGGCCGGTCGGCTGAGGCTGATCGGCCCCGCTTTGATTCCGGTTAGCCGGGGTCGCGCAAGGACAGGACGGTGGCGGGCCACGCGCCGGTGGGGGCGGCATTGACGATGAGGCCGCAGAGCGCCTGGGGGAAAACCGGCTCAGCCAGCAGCCGGTCGAGCGGCAGCCAAACGGCCTGATAGGTGCCGGCCTCGGGCGCACCCTGGCCGAGCATTTCCTCGCCCTGGCCGCGCCCGAAATCGCCGCTGAGGCGCTGCGCTAGAAAGAAGTATTGGCGATCCGCTTGGAACAGCACTTCAGCGACCAAACGGCCCAGCGCGACGCGCAGACCCAACTCTTCTTCCGCCTCCCGCACGGTGGCTTCGGCCAGGGTCTCGCCGGCTTCGACCCCGCCGCCCGGCAGCAAATAGTAGATGCGGCCGGCCCGCTCGCGCCGAATGAGGGCGAGGCGCTGGTCTTCAAGCAGGATGATGGCTGAGCGCAGCATACAACGATGGGCTCAGTCGTTGTGGCGGCGGGTGTGGGCCTGCTGCTTGTCGGCGGCCACGCGGCGCAGGGCGGCGGGCAGGCCCAAGCGCGGGTTGGTGAGGGTGGTGACGGTGGCGGTGAAGACGTCGCCGGCGGCGGCGGCCAGCTCATCCAGCAGGCGGCCGAGGCGGTTCGGGTCGGCGCTCGGGCCCTTGCGCACTTCGGCTTCGATGCGCTGGACGTTCTGCTGCAACTCGGCCACATCGACGGCCAGGCTGTGGGGGCGCGCGGCGATCTGTTGGCGGATGAGCCGGAACTGTTCGATGAGGGCCTGCGCTTGCAGCGGGTCGGGGCCGGTGCTGGTGGTGGTGATTTTGTCGCGGCCGACAATGTCACCGCCGGCGTGCTGGGTGATGGTCTGGTCGCCGCCGACGAAGTCGCCGCCCACATGCACGGGGCCTTCGAACACGGGGCCGCCGCTGGTGTTGATGACGCGCTTGCCGCCGGTGACCACATCGCCGCCGATGCTGACGCCGGAGCCGATGACGATGCCACCCGGCCCGGCGGTGGGCGCGGGGTCAGCGGCCGGGCCGGGCGCGGCGGCCTCGGCCCGCCACAGGCGCTCGCCCTCGGCGCGCAGGAAGAGCACCGGCGTGGCGTAGACGGCCAGCGCGGGGGCCTGGTCGAAGAGGGCGGCGCGGGCGCGGGTGAGGGCGGTCTCCACTTCGCCGGCCTCAGCGCCGGTCCACAAGGTGCGGTAGAAGCCGGCGGCGAATTTCTGCGCAGCCCAGTCCAAGATGTCCCACTGCATGGCGATGACGGCCGGTACGCCCTGGCTGGCGATGCGCGGGGCGAGGCCGAGCAGAGCTTGGGCCGAGTCGGCGGCGGCGCCCGGGCAGGCATTCAGGACGACCAGGCGCATGCTGTCGTAATTGCGGAAGAAGCCGGCCACGACGCCGGCCCCGGCGGGCTGTGGGTCGCCGGCCTCGTCGGTGAGGAGCAGGCTGGGCTGGCCGTCTTCAAAGCTGCCGTGGCCGATGAAGTGGACGAGGTGCGGCCGGACGGTGTTCATGGCCTCGCGCACGGCGTCTTCGGTGACGATATCCGTTAGCCAGGTGAGTTCCACCAGCGGCGGCGCGCCAGGGGCTACGCGCCGGTTGGCGTCGGCCACGGCGGCGGTGAGGGCGGCCTGGTGGGCGGGGGAGGCCACGCCAGGGGCGCGCGGCAGCAGGGCCAGCAGGCGCAGCGGGCGCAGCGTTTCGAGTTGGGGCACGCGGCCTTTGAGGGCCAGGTAGCGGGTGACGACGGTGTCGGTGGAGATGGCGAGCGGTTCGTCATCGGTGGGCCGCCAGAGCAGTTCCCAGGGCAGGGCGTTGAGTTCGGGTGGCGCGAGGCGCAGGCGGAGGCGCAGGCCCTGGTCGTCTTGGGCGGCGGCGACGCTGCGGGCGCTTTCGAGCAGGCGGCCGATGTCGCCGGGGAGCAGGGCGGCGGCGAGGCGTTCGCCCAGGGTGCGCAATTGGGCGGCGCTGGCCTGCCCGGCGCGCACGGGGGCGAGGGCGGCCTGAAAGGCGAGGTCGGCGGGGTCGAAGGCGGTGGTGGGTTCGGGTTGGCCGGTGAGCGGCACCTGGCCGACGCTGGGGCATTCGGCGCGGAGGGGGTAGCCGGCGGCGGTGCGGAGGCCGACGAAGATATCAAAGGAGAGGTAGCGCATGGACGGCCTCCAGGGATGGCTGAATACCGATGAGGTGAACGGGCGTTGCGGACGCGCCACGCGGGGTTGAATACACAGAACAATACGGACCAGGCATTATTGAAAAAAGGAGCGAGCGCTCAGATTTCCCAACCATTGGACCGGACCTTAGCAAATTAACTGTCATTTCGAACCCCGCCTCAGGCCATTTGGCCTAACGCTGCCGTTTCGGCGGGTGAGAAATCTCACCGCTTATTGCGTGTATCGCTTCTGCCTCACCATTTGACGGCCGAAGCAAGCCAGTCGGTTGTGCGCTGTCAGCTTCAACTTGTTTTCGATAATGTCTGGTATCACCCTGAGCGCGACCGCCATCACTTGATGCGGATGCTGCGGTGGCGCGCGAAGAGTCTCGGGTGGTGCATCCCGGCCATTGTGTCTTACTACTAGAGCACGTTGCAGCCGGCTGTGCGCCATCACCCCACACTGCGCCGTATCGCTGCCTCGCGTAGGGGCGTTCTAATGAACGCCCAGCGCTCGCTACAAACAGAACGCCATCCATACACCTGCAACGTGCTCTAGGGGTTGTTTCAAGCGCGGGCAGCGTGTGGATTAAGGCCGAGGGGGCGAATAGTTTGGGTGAGGCCAAGCGCCATTGGGGTCGCCCCTCTCCCAACCCCCCTGTGTGTCCCCCTTCCCTCTCCCCGAAGGGGAGAAGGATGGGGGACTGTGGGCACAAGGTTAGCGGTCGAGGGGCCGGAGTGAGAGGCCGCACACTTTTATCTGTGGTGCGTATGCACTGGCACGAGGCGTCGGGGCCGCCGGAGGTGAGGAGGGCCGTTACTCGCTCGCTTCGCTCGCGGTGAGGGAGAGGGCGCAGGGTGAGGGTAGCGCCGATGGGTGTCACACATTCGCGGCGCTCGTGGTGAAGGCGCATTTCAAGTTGGGGGCCAATCGCAGCTGTGCCAGTCGCCTCCCACCTCAATCGTGCCCCACCGCCCTCGCTCGCGCGGATTAGAGACAGTACCTCTTGTTGGCCGCTATCTGTTGCGATGGCGCGGCCCGATGCCAGTTGTTGGGTAGGGAGGGCGTAAGGCTGGGTGGTCATGGCTTACGGCCACCAGGCGCCGGTGGCGAGGATGGCTTGGACGGCGGCGGCGAGGGCGGCGGGGCCGCCGAGGTCGGCGAGGGCGGGGGCCAGGGCGGATAGCAGGCTGAGCAGGGCGGCGCGTTTGTCGCGCTCGGCGGCGTGCAGCGTGCGGGTGAGGGCGGTGAACGGGTCGCGTCCGCCGGCCTGGCAGACGGCGGCCCAGCGGGCGGCGGCGGGGCGCAAGCGGTCGAGTTGGCCGAGGGACCAGAAGACGTCGAACAGGTCAGACAGCAGCGCGTCGGGCAGGGGCGTGAGCGGAAAGGCCAGCAGGGCTTGGGGCTGCTGATCGAGCGGCAGGGCGCGCAAGCGGGCGAGGAGCGCGCGGCCGTAGGTTAGCTGCTCGGCCGGGGGCAGCGCGGCCAGCAGTTCGGCGTGTTCGCGGCCCAGGCTGCCGGGTGAGTTCGACTCCGGCGGCAGGGCCTCGGCGCGGGCGGCGGCGGCGCGCAGCAGGGGCAGCGCGTCGGGCGCGGGGAGGCGGGCGGCCATTTCCAGCAGCACGAGCGGCGCGCCATCGGCCCGCACATCGTCCACAATGGCCTGGGCTTCTTCAATGAGGGCAGCGCGTTCCGGTTGCGGCAGCGTGGCGGCCAGCGCAGTCAGCGTGCGGGCCTGCGGCGCGGGGGCCAGCATGGCGCGCACGGCCGCCAGCAGCGCGGCGGATAATTCGGCGTCATCCGCCACAATCGGGGCCAGGGCGATGAAGGCGGGTTCGGCCACGAACGGGCTATCGAGCTCGCCAGCGATTTGCAGCGCGGCGTGGCGGAAGCTGGGCGGCAGGTGCGGCATGAGGCGGGCGAACTCGTCGGCGCGCGTGCTGGTGTCGGTGATCTGCGTGAGGGCCGTGAAAGCCGCGGCGGCGAGGCGCAGGTGGACGTCGGGGTCGGCGGCGAGGGCGGTGAGGCCGGTGTAGCGCTGGGCGCGCAGGTTGGCGTGGTTCATCGTGCGCACGGTGGCGGCCGCCTCGGCCAGCAGCGGCGGGCGGGCGGCGGGCGGCAGCGCGGCGAGGAGGGTCACCCAGGCCTCGGCGCGCAGGTTGGTGTGGTCCATGGCGCGCACGCCGGCCACGAGCTCGGCGTAGAGCGGTGCGGCCTCGGCCTGGGGCAATCGGGCGGCGAGCGCAGTGAGGGGCGCGATCTGCACCGCGACGTAATCGAGCGCGCGGGCGATGGCAATCGCCGCCTCCAGCCGGGGCGCGGCCAAGTGCGGCGCGAGCGCAGTGAGGAGGGGGGCGATGACAATCGCGCTGGCGGCCGGCTGGGCGGCGCGGATGGCGGCCAGCACTTCGCCGTGCAGCGCGTCGGGCAGGGGCAGGGCGGCCAGGTCGGCGGCCTCGGCGAAGCGCAAGTTGACGAAGGGGATGGACTGCACCACCGCCCAGGCGTGGTTGAGCGTCTGGGTGCGGTCCGGCTCTGGTTGGTGGGCGGCCAGCGCGGCCAGGGCGCGGGCGCGGAAGGGCTCATCGAGCAGGGCGCGGGCGGCGGCCAGGGCTTCGATCAGCACCGGGCCGCGCAGTTCGGCGGGCAGGCGCACCGCCAGCCGGCGCAGCAGCGGCACCTTATCCTGCGGGGGGACGGCCAGGCCGGTCGCGCCGCGCGCCGCCGCGAGAGCCACCGCCACCAGGTCGGGTGGCAAGTGGTCCACCAGGTAGCTCACGGCCCAGGCGCGATTGCCGTCATCCGGCTCGGTCTGAATGGTCTGGAGGATTTGCGCGAACAGCGCGTGCTGCTCGGCGGGCGGCAGGCGCGGGGCGAGCGCGGCGAGGGCCTGGGCGCGGAGCGAGAGCGTGTCGATGGTCCAGGCTTCGGCCAGCGCGGTCTGGATGTCGGCGTCGGGGAGGACCGGGGCGAATTGCTCCACCAGGCGCGTCCAGGCGCCGGTGTTGGCGCGCCGGTCGCCCTCGCGCGCGGCGGAGCGGCTGGCTTTGATGGCCGGGCCGCGACGGCGGGCGGCGCGGTTGAATTCCTCGGCCAGGCTGGCGCGCACCTGGGTTTGCAGCTCGGGCGGCAGCACGTCGACCAGTTCCAAATACAGCGCGGCGCGGCTGTCATCCCAATCGACCTCGCCGGCGGCGGCGAAGGCGGCCTCCAGCACGGCGGGCTGCTCGGCGAGCGGCAGGTGGCGGGCCACGGCGCCCAACTGCTCGGCGCGCGTGTCGGGGTCCTCGGCCGCCTGGGCGATGGCCAAGGCTTCGCGGATGACGGCCATGTGCTGGTCAGGGGGCAGTGTGGGCAAGAGCGCCAGCAGGGAGCGCACTTGATCGGCGGGGGCCTCGGCGCGAATGAGCGCGAGGGCGGCTTGTTGGCGCGGGGCGGCTTCGGCGGCGGGCAGGCGGGCGGCCAGGCGGCCGAGCAGCAGCGGGCGCTGCACCAGGTAGTCGGAGGTGGTGACGATGGTCTCGGCGGCGGGCACCAGGCTGGGCGGCAGTTGGTCGGCCAGGGCCAGCAGCGCCTCATCTTGGTCGTAGCTGGCAATGCGCTCGACAGCGGCCAGCGCTTCGCTCTGCACGGCGAGCCGGTCGGCCTCCGGCACCAGGGGCGCGAGCGCGGTCAGGGCGCGGGCGCGCTCGGTGGGGTCGGTCTTTTGGCGGGCGAGCACCAGGCCGAGCGCCAGCGGAATGTTGTGAGCGGCGACGCACGGGGCCAGCAAATCCCACGGGACGGCGGCGCTGAGGGCGGCCACGCTGGTGAAGCACAGGGCGGCGGCCACCTGCCGGCCGAGGGCGGCAGGGCCATCGGCCTCGGCGCGGCGCCAGGCGCGGCGGGCATCGGCCAAGAAGCCGAGGGGCGTGCCGCTGGCGGCCTCGTGGGCGCGCAGCCAGGGCTCTACCAGCAGGGCGGCCACGGCTGGGTGCGGCGGCGCGGCGGGGTCGGGGTCGAGGTGCAGGCCGTAATACTGCACCAGGTAGCCGCTGGCCTGGGCGGGGGGTAGGTCGCCGGCGGTGAGGGCGGCCAGGGTGTGCGCGCCGTAGTCGCGGAAGCGCTGCTGCCACTGGGCGCGCTCGGCGGCTGAGAGGCGGCCGGCAAAGTAGTCGTCGAGGCGCGGGTGGCTGAACACATAGCCGGCCGCGTCGCCGTCGCCGATGACGAAGCGCTGCACGGCGCGGGCGGCCTCGGCCAGCAGGAAGCTATCTTCAAACAGGTCGGGCGCGAGGGCCAGCAGGTCGTCGCGGTGGAGCGGGCCGAGGGCCACGGCGCACAGGCTGAGCAGGGCGCGCACGCACTTATCGCGCAGGGGCTGGTTTGGCCCCCACAGCTTTTGCTGTTCGGCGAACCAGCGATCGAAGTAGGCTTGGAAGCCGGGCTTGAACGTGGCCAGCGCCTCGGGCGTCAGCGCGGCGGCCTGCGGGCCGGCCGGGCGCAGCGCTTCAATGTACAGGCGCAGCAGGAGCGAGTCGCCTTCGGTGAGGGTGGTGAGGGTGCGCACGAAGGCCGGCTGGGCGGCGAGGGCGCTGAGGGGTTCACCCATGTGGGTAAGGGCGTCGGCCACGCCGGCTTGGTCGAGCCGGTCGAGCGTGAAGCGCACGGCCGCGCCGGGGGCCGCCCAGCCGAGTTGGTTGAGCCAGCCTTGCCCAAGCGGGTCGCCGGCGAGCTGGCGGGCGGCGATGAGCACCTTGAGATGCGGCGGCGGCGCGAGCGGGAAGAGGTCTTCGGCGGCCGACCAGCCGATGGCCTCGTCCAGTCCGTCGAGCACCAGCAGCACGGGCACGTCCGCCGGCGCGGCGCGCTGGAGGTATTCGGCGAAGACGCCGCGATACTGCTGCACGTCGCGCGCTTCGGGCTGGGCCTCGCCATACAGGCGCGCCAGGCGGGCGGCCAGCGCGGCGAAGACCACGCTCTCGGTGTTGGTGTTGAAGCGGATGCTGATGGGGAAGAAGACGATGTGGCGCAGCGGCGCGCCACCCATTTGGGCCAGGGCCAGGCGGGTGACCCAGTGGGCCAGCAGGCCGCTCTTGCCGCGCCCGGCCGGGGCGGCCAGCAGGGCATAGGGCGGGGCGGCGGGGTCGGCCAGCCAGGCGTCGAGCGCGGCCAGGTCGGCGGCGCGCCCGCCAAAGGGGGCAGGCTGGTCGGGCGTGCCGACGTAGTAGGCCAAAAAGTTGCGCACGGCGGCGTCGGAGCGCGGGGCTTCGAGGCCGCCGGTGAAATAGTTGTTGATGGTGACGTGCTTGTCGCCCGCGACGACATCGCCCGCCACATGCGCGTGGGGGCCAACGTCAATCGAGGCGGGGCGGGGGGCGCGGCCGGTCATCGCGGGGGGATTATACGATTGAATGGGGCAAGGGAGGCAGTCGGCAGGCGGCTTTCAGGGCAGGGCGCTCACGCACGGCGATTATCGAGTAAAATATTCGCGTTCCTTGAAGCGGACGATGTTGGTGGAAGCGACTAACCTGCGGGTGCAGCCCGCCCACCTGTCCGTCGATTGGAGCACCCCCGTGACCATAACCTTTAGCCTGTTCAATAACGAACCCGATATCCGCGCGATGACCGGCCGGCCAAACGATCTTTGCCGAGGGCCAACCCGGCGACCAGATGTACGCGGTCGTGGAAGGCGCAGTGGAGATCATCCGGCAGGGCCGCCCCCTGGCGACGATTGGGGCCGGCGGCGTGTTCGGTGAGATGGCGCTGATCGATCATCAGCCACGCAGCGCGACGGCGACAGCGAAGACTGACTGCCGGATTGCGGCGGTGCCCGAGCGACGGCTGATGCTGTTGGTGTCGCAGAACCCGCAGTTCGCGCTGCAACTCATGCGGCTGCTGGTGGAACGCATCCGCGCCAGCTTGGAATCATAAGCTCGGCAGCGCGGGAGGGGACGGTTGCGTGGTGCTGCCGGCCGACTATACTGCACTGGCATTCATAACCAACCTAGACGATCAGGAGACGCAGGACATGGCGACCTATAAAGAGCAATGGAAGGCCTCGAAGAAGCTGTTTGAGTCGGTCACTAAGGTCAAGAAGCCCAGCGCCAAGGTCGATTCCACCTTCAGAAAGTCACCGGGGATTGACACGGCGTGCACCGATTTGGACAAGTATGCCGCGAAAATTGCCAAAGAGACGGTGACGCAGGAGGAGTTGGACAAGTATAAGGAGGCGCTGGCTGCCTTTAAGGTCGCCAAGGACGCCTATATGAATATCTTGAACCAAACGGTCGGCGCGGAACCCAGCGGCACCGACAAGGTGGTGTACCAAAAAGGCATCACGGTGCTGAAGACCCGCCTCGCGGCCATCGAAGCGAATGCGGTCTTGATGGGCAAGAACGCCAAGGGCGTAGTGAAGAAAGTGCCCATGCAGGACAACATCGCCAAGAACTTGATCCGCAGCGCGACCGCCAAGACGGCGGCGTTGGAGGCTTACCTGGCGGCGCAGAAGGCCAAACCCAATGCCAAGGGCTGGAACACCAAAATTCTGACCTACACGCGCGATGTCAACCAGTCCATCGGCAATGTCGAGAAGCTTTCTAACAAGGGGTATGTCTTCCAGCATGCGCCCCAACCAGACCTGTTCAAGCGGCTGGCGCCGTGGGCGGGCGGCCAGCGCAAACTCGCTGAAACGGCCTCAGCGCAGGAAGTGGAAGATGAAGTGGATGTGCTGCTGTCCATCGTCAAAGCGGTAAAGATCTGGCTGGCCAGCGCCTGACGCACCCAGTTGTAACTGGTTAAGCACACCGGCCCCACCGGCAACAGCCTGTTGCCAGTGGGGCCTTTTGTTGGCGGTGAGGCTAGGTGTAGAGGTCCGGGCGGCGGTCGTCGAAGACAGGGATGCGGCGGCGCACCTCGTCTACTTTCGCCAAGTCGATTTCGGCGGTGAGGAGCGCGGGGGTGGCATCGCCTTCGACTACGGCCTCGCCCCAGGGGTCGATGAGGGCCGAGCCGCCGCCGAAGACTTCGCCTTTGGACTCGCCGACGCGGTTGCAGCCGGCGACGAACATTTGATTTTCGATGGCGCGGGCGCGCAGGAGGGTGTGCCAGTGGGCGGCGCGGCGGGCGGGCCACTCGGCGGGGAGCAAGATGAGGCGCGCGCCGTTCAGCGCGTAGCGGCGGAAGAGCTCGGGGAAGCGCAGGTCGTAGCAGATGGCCAGGCCGGTGCGGCCCCAGGCGGCGTCGACCTGCTCTAGGCGCTCGCCAGGGGCCAGCCACTTCTCCTCATCCATCAGGCGGAAGAGGTGGGTCTTGCGGTAGGTGGCGAGCAGCGCGCCGTCGGCGGCGAAGAGCGCCAGGGCGTTGTAGGCGCGCCCGCCGCGCACTTCCAGCACCGAGCCAGCCAGGGCAATGTGGTGCTCACGGGCGAGGGCAGACAGGCGGGCGAACAGGCCCTCACCGGGCAGGTTGGCGTGGCGCGGCCAATTTTCCAGGTCGTAGCCGGTGGACCACAGTTCGGGGAAGAGCACCAGGTCCGAGCCGCGCCGGGCGGCCTCGGCGGTCCAGGCCTGCACCTGCGCGAAATTGGCCTCGACCTCGCCGAGGCGCACATCCATCTGGCCGAGCGAAATGGTGAGCGGCATGAAGCCTCCGCTGAGTAGGCGGCAGAATTGAATTCCAACGCACCGTGAATAGTGCGTGCCGGGCGTTCGGCCCAGCAAGAACACTGGGCTTGCGAACGCCCCTACAAGCCTTGTTTCGTATTGACGGCGTGGGGGGCAACGCACTACGTCGTCATATAACAATAGACCTTATCGGAAATAGACTACTGACCAAGCGATCACGGACTACCGCTCATGGACTGGCGTTTGGGAACGTCCAGCGGTGAGATTCTTCGCGCGCGACCGCGCTCAGAATGACAGTTAATTTGTTAGGGTCCGGGCCAGTGGTTGGGAAACCGGGGCGCTCACTCCTATTTCCAATAATGTCTTTTGGCTCTACCCCT
>JAYUUW010000857.1:0-1971 GCA_043754665.1 Anaerolineales bacterium
CTCAACGCCGTGCAAATTAGATGCGATTGCCCTGGCCGGCCTTCTTGACAATCGAACCATTACTCGCCATCCTTATGAACATGCCCTTATCTCTCGCGCCAACCCCCTCTCGCCATGCCCCTGGCGCAGCCGTCATCCCAACCCGACTCAATTCGTGTAATTCGCGCGTACGCGATTCGTGGCCAATGGTTTTCCCCCGGCGGCCGCGCCCATGACCGCTGAGCGCCCCGCCTCCGATCCTGACCGCTACCTGCCGCTGCCGGCCCGGCAGATGAATATTTATCTTACCTTTTGGCACATCGTCTACCTGGGCGTGCTGGGCATCATGGTGTGGAGCACCTGGGCCGGCTCCGGGGCCAGCGATCCGGGGCGGGCCGCCGCCCTCACCGGGCTGGTCGCCGGCCAGGTGGCGCTCTACCTGTGGAACTTCGTCTTCAACGACGTTTGGCCGCTGCCGCGCTGGCGCATCGCCCTATACTTCTTGGGCAGCAGCGCGCTGTGGCTCATTGAATGGCAGCTTGACCCAAATTTTCAGTGGATCGGCACGACGTATTTCGGCCAGATGATGGGCACGCTGCCGCCGGTCGCCGCGCTGCCGGCCTCGCTCATCGTCTTCGCCCTGGTCTTCATCGTGCCGGCCGATTTCAAGTTCGGCCTGGTTGACCTCTTCTCCGGCCGCACCTTCGGCCCGCTGCTCGGCTGGGCCGCCAGCATTGTGTTCTACCTGTTCGTCTTCTACATCACGCGCACCAGCCAGCGCCGCGGCGCGCTGGTGGCTGAACTGCGCGCCGCCCAGGCCGCGCTGGAGGCCGCCCGCGCGCGCGACACCGAGCTGGCCGCCCTGCGCGAGCGCGAACGGCTGGCCCGCGACCTGCACGACAGCCTGGGCCACGCCCTGGTCGTCATCGCCGTGCAGTTAGAGGCCATCCAGCGCCTGTACCGCGTCGACCCCGAGCGCGCCCACGCCCAGGTGGACACCCTCAAGGCCGCCACCCGCGCCGCCATGGACGAGCTGCGCCGCTCGCTGCAAGGGCTGCGCGCCTCCGGCCTGGGCGACCGCCCGCTGGCCGACGCCCTGCGCAGCCTGGCGGTGGAGACCGGCCAGCAGCACACCCTGGAAGTCACCTGCCATATCGACCCCGGCGCCGACACGCTCGCGCCGGCCGTGGCCGAGGTGCTGTGGCGCGTGGCGCAGGAGGCGCTCACCAACGTGGCCCGCCACGCCCAGGCCCGCCGCGTGGCGCTCAGCCTGACCCTCACGCCCGCCGCCGCCGTGCTGAGCGTGCACGATGACGGGCGCGGCTTGCCGGCCGACATCGCCGCCGGCGGCGAAGCGCCCCCCGGCCACTATGGGCTGCGGGGCCTGCGCGAGCGCGTGGCCGGTGTGGCCGGCACGCTCAGCGTGCGCGCCCATGACGGCGTGACCATTGAAGCCACGGTGCCGCTGGCATGACCGCGCTCATCCGCATTCTCATTGTGGAAGATCAGACCCTCATGCGCCAGGGGCTGCGCACCATCCTCGACCTCGAGCCGGGCTTCACCGTCGTCGGCGAGGCGGTCAACGGCGACGACGGGCTGCGGCAGGCGCTGGCCCTGCGGCCGGATGTGATTCTGATGGATGTGCAGATGCCGGTGCTCACGGGCGTGGAGGCCACCGCCGCCATTTGCAGCGTGTGGCCCGCCGCGCGCATCGTCATCCTCACCACCTTCGACCGCGACGACTATGTGTTCCAGGCCGTGCGGGCCGGGGCGCTGGGCTACCTGCTCAAAGACACGCCGGCCGAGCAACTCATCGCCACCCTGCGCCATGTCGCGGCGGGGGAGGCCTTCATCCAGCCGGAGATTGCCTCACGCGCCCTGCGCGAGCTGATGCACCCGACCACCGCCGCCATCGAGCCGCTCTCAGACCGCGAGCGCGAAGTGTTAGTGCTGCTGGCCCAAGGCCGCTCGAACCGCGAGATCGCCGAGCAG
>JAYUUW010000858.1:0-6057 GCA_043754665.1 Anaerolineales bacterium
AAGACGACGACGATCAAGATTATGGGTTTGGGCGGTGGCGGCTCGAATGCCGTGGATCGCATGATCGAGCTGGGTCTGGAGGGCGTGGAGTTCATCGCCGCCAACACCGACGCGCAGGCGCTGCGCAAGAGCCAGGCGCCCACCAAGATCCAATTGGGGTTGAACCTCACGCGCGGTTTGGGCGCGGGCGCTAAGCCCGAGGTGGGCGCGGCCGCCGCCGAAGAAAGCCGCAAGGAGATCGCCGAGGCCCTCAAGGGCGCGGACCTGGTCTTCCTGACAGCCGGCATGGGCGGTGGCACCGGCTCCGGCGCGATTGCGGTCGCGGCCGAGATCGCCAAGTCCCAGGGCGCGCTGACCGTGGCCGTGGTGACGCTGCCGTTCACTTTTGAAGCCTCGCGCCGCCAGCAGAACGCGCAAGCCAGCCTGCTCAAGCTGCGCGCCAATTGCGATACGCTCGTGACCGTGCCGAACGACAAGCTGCTCGGCCTGCTGCCCAAGACCACCACCTTCGAGCTGGCGCTGCGCGTGGCCGACGAAGTGCTGCACCAGGGCGTGCAGGGCATCACTGAACTCATCACCAAGCCGGGCCTGCTCAATTTGGACTTCGCCAACATTCGGGCGCTCATGGAAGTCGCCGGCCCGTCGATGATGGCCATCGGCCAGGGCACCGGCGAGAACAAGGCGCTTAAGGCCGTGCGCCAGGCGCTGGCCATGCCGCTACTCGACCTCAAGTCCACTGGCAACGCCACCGGCGTGCTGGTCCACTTCACCGGCGGCGACGACCTGTCGCTGTACGAGGTCAGCCAGGCCGCTGGCGAGATCGCCAACGCCGCCCCCAACGCCGAGGTCATCTTCGGCGCGACCGTCGACCCGGTGTACACCGGCCGCACGCAGGTCATCCTGGTAGTCACCGGCATCGAGACCGGCTCGATTGACGTGCTGCGGCCCGACATTGTGTTCCGCCGCCCAGTGGCGCCCGTGCGCACGCCCGAACCGGCCCACGTGGAAGCCCCAGCCGCCGTCGCCAGCGCCAACGGCCACATGGCCGAGGCGCTGTTCAACAAGGCCGTGGCCGAGCAGTCGTGGGTGGTGGCCGATGCGGCTCCGCCGGCTGTCAGCCCGATCAGCGAGCCGCGCAACCCCGCGCCCGCCAATGGCCCGCACCAGAACTCGCTCGACGTGCCGGCCTTTTTGCGTCGCCGCCGCAGCAGCGGCCTCAGCGAGGCGGAGGGAAACCACTAAATGTCACTCTCCAACACGCAGATCGACAGCATCAGCCGGCAGATTTATCGCCAGTTCCCCGAGGTCAGCAACACCCAGCCCCTGGTGCAAGACCAGCCGGGGGCCAAGGCCCTCAGCGGCGGCAGCGACCGCTACCTGCTCACCTTCAAGGGGCGCGGCCAGGGGCCAGGCGGACAAACCATCAATCGCATCGTCCGGGTCGTCGCCGACGACCGGGGCAAAGTCATCAAAGTCAGTACCTCACGCTAGGCGCTAAGGTCAAACCCATGGTCAATTACGCCGGTCGTCCCAGCTACACCCTGTCGGAACAAGCCAGCATCGTGTGGTGGCGTGCCGTCATCGTGGTCACGCGCCGCCTCAATCACTTCTTGGGCTGGGCGCTGCCTATCGTCACGCCGCTCAAGCCGTGGTGGTGGGTGCCGCTCGCTACTGTGCCGTTTGGGTTCGTGTTTGGTTTGAGCGCGGTCCTATTACTGAGCTAGCGCGCCGCGCCGCGCGACCGTAAATAGAACTCGCGTTCTGTATAAACGGTTAGAAAGTACCCGCAATGCGACCGAACAAGCGTTTCGTATTTACTATGCGCGTGTTTCCAGGTATAGTACGACTTGGATGCCTTAACCTAGTACCAACCTCCCCCTTACTGTATTCCTATGCGGCTGCCACGCGAGAGCCTGCTCCTCCTCGGACTTCTAACCGCCCTATGCGCTTTAGGGAGCGTTGTCGCTGGCATTGCCACCGGCCGGTTGTGGGTCCCGGTCGCCCCGGCCGCGTCAGTCACCCCGGCGCCCACCGCCACTAGCTTCGCCGTTGTCCTCACCCCCACGCCGGTACCCCCCAGCGTGGCCGCTTCACCCTCGCCGGTTGGTGCGCCCAGATCGCTTATACTCATCGGCGTCGACGATGCGCAGTCGCTCACGCCCCAACTCGATAGCGTCTTGGTGCTGACCTTCCAGCCGGGGGTCAACAATTACTACATCTCGGCTGTCCCGCCCTCGGCCGAATTCCAGGTTGCCAGCCTCTCAGGGATTCGGACGATGCGCGACATCTTTGTCGAAGACCAGCACCAACAAATTGGCTACTACTTCATGCGCGACGCCGTCGAGTCGCGCTTTACCGGCTTCTCGATCCAGGCCGATGTGATGCTCGACCGCGACGACTTCGTTGGCCTGGTCAGCAGCGTGGGCGGCCTCAGCTGGGCGGGGCAATTGGCCCAGGGGCCAGACCTGTTGAACAGCTACAACGCGCTAGCCGCCGCCGACTCCGCCGGCCGCATGGTGTTTCAGCAACAGGCATTCGAGGCCCTGTTCGCGGCGCTGGCGCAGAAAGGCTTATCGCCGAACGCCATCTTGGATTACGTTCGGCGGCTGCCGCAAGTGCAATCCGACGCGGCGCGCCAGGCGGCGCTGGAGGCCTTCATCATGGGCGCGCCCGCCCTATCCGACTCCACCTTCATCTGGCGCACCTACCAGCCCGAGATGGAAATTGGTTCGACCCCCTAGAGTTCTGCGTGGATAAAGTCCCCACCTCGTCAGCCTTCGTAGATTTCAGTGACTATGCGCGCCCCGCCGCCCGCTGGCTGGTGCGCCAACTGCTGCCCACCCGCGTTGCGCCCAACCACATTACTCTGGCCTTCACCCTGGCCGGGCTGGCGGCGGCGGCGCTGCTGGCGGTCGACCGCTGGCTCGTGGCGGCCGGACTGCTCGTCATTCTAAAGAGCGGCCTCGACGCCGCCGACGGCGCGTTGGCGCGTGGGCGCGGCCAGCCGTCACGCGTGGGGCGCTTCTTCGACTCGGTGATGGACTTTGTGGTCAACCTGGCGCTGTGCGCGGGCATTGCCGCCGGGGCGCAGTTGCGCGGCGCCGGGCCGGCCGTCTACCTGTTGGCGCTAGTGGCGCTGGTGTCGGCCCTGCTCCAAGTCTCCATCTTCAACCACTACTATGTTCGCTACCGGGCGCAGGTGGGCGGCGACCGCACCAGCCAGGTGAGCGAGACCGCCGCGACCCAGTACCCCTGGGACAACCCCACCGCGCTGCGTTGGCTGTTTGCCATGTACCGCGCCATCTACGGCTGGCAAGATGCGCTGGTAACGGCGCTCGACCGCCTAATCGCCGGCCCGACCAATCGGCCCATCACCCCGGCCTACATGACCGCCGTGAGCGTATTGGGCCTGGGCACCCAATTGTTGTTCTTGGCCGTGTGCGCGGCGCTAGGCCAGCCCGTGTGGGCGCTGTGGCTGTTTGTCACCGTCTTCAATATCTACGCCGTCGGCCTCATGTTGGCGCGGCGCGCCCCCTGAACCTCCCGGCCCCCGTCTGAGGCCGGTACGCGCGGCCCCTAGACGCCCTCTCCAATATCGATTATCTTCCCCTACGTGACTCATTTCCTTCAACAACGGCTGGCGTTTCCGGCCACCCACACACACCAACCCGGCGCGGCCCCGGCCCGCCGCCACGGCCACAACTTCGAACTGACTGCCACCCTGTCCGGCGAACCACAGCCGGGCGGCGTTGTGGTCGCCATCGGCGCGCTGGCTGGGCGGCTGGCTGAACTGCGCCCTGCTGACGTCGGTAATGACTCCATTGATGCGCTGTGGGCGGGCCTGCAACCCGGCTGGCCAGCGAGCGTCACCGCCGAGGCCGTGACCCTGACCGAAGCCAGCGGCGCGGGCCGCACCATTGAGCGCGGGCGGCGGCTGTCCCTCAGCCCCGGCTACTTCTCCGCCGCTCACCGCACCCATGCCCCGCGCCTCACCGACGCCGAGAACCTGGCCCTGTACGGCATCTGTGACAACCCGGCGGGCCACGGCCACAACTACCGCGTGACCTTTTGGCACCCCACGGTCGAACAGGTGCCGGCCTCAGTCTGGTCCGAGTTCGACCATCGCAACCTGTCGGTCGATATCCCCGACCTGCGCGGCCGAAACGTAGTCACCGAGACCATTGCCGAGCTGTTGGCGCGGCGCGTGCCGGGGACCGCGCGCGTGCGGGTGTGGGAAACCGACACCTTCTACGCCGAATTCAACCCAACCAGCGGCGCGTATATCCTTGGCCGGCGGTACACTTTCAGCGCCGCTCACAATATTGGTGACCCGACCCGAACGCGGGCTGACAATCTCGCCCAGTACGGCCCCTGCGCCGCCGCCGGCCCCCATGGCCACGACTTCACGCTTGAAGTTCAGGTCGGCGCAGCGAGCTTGGACCCGCTGACCGAGACGGCCTTCGACCTAGGCCTGGTAGATACAACGGCGGCGGCGGTGCTAGCCGATCTCCACGAAGCGAACTTGGATGTGAATGTGCCGTGGTTGACTGGCGGGTCAACCACCCCCGAATATTTGGCGGAACACGTAGGGGCGCGCCTGGCCGGCGAACTCGGCAGCGCCCTGAGTGCGGTCGGTGTGGCGGCCACACCCGACCATGTTGCCTGGAAACAATGAGGTTAAGATGGAAAGCGATAAGATTAGAGAAGCGGTGCGTACGATTTTGGAAAGCGTGGGCGAGGACCCCAACCGCGAGGGCCTGCTGAACACGCCGGACCGTGTGAGCCGCATGTACGGCGAACTTTTGTCTGGCTACACCATCGATCCGATCGCAATGATTAATGACGCGATGTTCGAGGCCGAGGTCGATGAGATGGTCATCGTCCGCAATATCGAGTTCTCCAGCTTGTGCGAACACCACATGCTGCCGTTTATTGGGCACGCCCACATTGCCTATTTGCCGAATGGCAAGGTCATTGGGCTGTCCAAGATCCCGCGCGTGGTCGATATGTTTGCGCGGCGGCTGCAAATTCAAGAGAACATGACCCGGCAAATCGCCGATTTTCTAATGGGCGTGCTGAACCCGCACGGCGTGGCGGTAGTGGTCGATGCGCGCCACATGTGCGCCAGCATGCGCGGCGTCAAGAAGTCGCAGGCGCGCATGGTCACCAGCGCCATGCGCGGTGCCTTCCGGCACGACCCGCGCACCCGTGGCGAGTTTATGCAGCACATCAACCGGCAGCTAGCGGAGGAACTGTAAATGCCCCGACTCTCAGAAGACGCCATCAACACCCAGCTCGCGCAGTTACCCGGCTGGAGCGTGAAAGATGGGCAGTTGACCAAGAACTACAAGGTCAAGTCTTTTGCCCACGCCGTGCTGTTCATCGGCGCGATTGGCCAGTTGGCCGAAGCGGCGGGCCACCACCCCGATTTGTTCCTGCACGACTACAGCCAGTTGACCGTCAGCGTGGTCGACCATCACGAAGCCGGCATCTCCGAGAAATGCACCAAGTTAGCCTCTGAGATCGAAGCCCTGCCGCAGAAAAAGCTGGACCCCGATAAAAAGGCCTGACCTGCTCGGCCTCACTTCCAAAACGCCGCCGGCCCCAACGCTTGTTAGCAGCGCTGGGGCCGGTGTTAATTCTGGGTCAATTCGTATGCGGGGCGTATTTCAGTTTGGGGCAGCGGGCCGCTGCCCCAAACTGTCATTTCGAAGATCGCATGGCGCTGCGCGCCAGTCCCCCAGGTGGAAACGCGCTCGGCCACGACCCCAACGTTCGCACCGTAGGGCCGTTCGCGAGAACGGCCGGCGCTCGCTATCACACTCGTTTTGTTTCTGAGCAACCCCCCAACAGGCGGCCAGTCAAATCACTGCCCCTGTGGGAGGTGAGACGCGAAGCGCCACCCTTGTGTAACCTGGGCGGAAGTTTCTTGGCGTTCAGCTACGCGAACACAGCGTAACGCGCTTTTCGCCCCCAGCTTGAAATGCACCCGCCGGAACGCTCTCATCTGACACTGGGCGGTGTACGGGGTAAAATAAAACCAGACAAATCTCTTTG
>JAYUUW010000859.1:0-4585 GCA_043754665.1 Anaerolineales bacterium
AATGGACGTGCCATGGCGTTGCCTCCTAGTCTGAGGCCAGCCATTCTAACAACGATTAGTGGACACATTTTCACAATGATTAGTGGACAGTACGCTTAAGCTGCGCCACAAACCGCGCCGCCGTCGGTTCGCCCACCCCCGCATCGGGCTTTGTTTTCGCTTTCGGCTTCACGGCCTTCTTGCTCGTCGCCATCTCCAATGCCTCCCACTCGCCCCCATCACTCAGCTCGACTTATTTGCTGCCCAGAGAAATCGCGTCTTATTTGGAAAACCCTGTTTCAATGCGCGCCGCTCCATTGGCAAAAACGGCAATGCTGATCAAATATTCCCCAATAACTGTCATTTCGAACCCGGCCTCAGGTCGTTGGCCCTCCCGCAGCCTTATCGCCGGTGAGAAATCTCGGGTTGTCATAGCCAGGTCAAGTTTCTGAGCCAATTTCGGGTATTTCTCAACCAACAGAATTAAGATGCGATTGCCGTGGGATCATAGCCGCCCGCGAGTATAGCACCGCGCCCTCGTGGTACACTCACGCGGCCCGTTACGCTTCATTTGCGCTCAAGGAGCCGCTATGCCTGTGCCCACCGGGCGGGACTTCCCCGCCGGCTTTGTCTGGGGGGTTGCCACCTCCGCCTACCAAATCGAAGGCGCCGCCACTGTGGACGGCAAAGGCCCGTCCATCTGGGACACCTTCTCCCATCAGCCCGGCCGCACACGCGGCGGCGCGACTGGCGACATCGCCGTCGATCACTACCATCGCTACCCCGAAGACATCCGCCTGATGGCCGAGTTGGGCCTCAAAGCCTACCGCTTCTCGACCGCCTGGACTCGCGTGGTGCCCACCGGCAGCGGCCCCGCCAACCCGCTCGGCCTCGACTTCTATGACCGCCTCGTCGACGCGCTGCTAGCCCACGGCATCGAACCCTACCTCACGCTCTTTCACTACGACCTGCCGCAGGCGCTGCAAGATGTCGGCGGCTGGACCGTGCGCGACACCGCCTACCGCTTCGCCGACTACGCTCGCCACATGGGCGCGCGCCTGGGTGACCGCGTGAGCCACTGGATCACTCACAACGAGCCGCTGGTCACCGCGTTCCTCGGCCACTTCTCCGGCGAGCACGCCCCCGGCCAGCAAGACCCCACCGCCACCTTCCAGGCCGGCCATCACCTGCTGTTGTCGCATGGCCTGGCCTACGAGGCCCTGCGCGCTTCGGTCAAGCTGCCCGCCACCATCGGCATCACGCTCAACCTCACGCCGGTCTTCCCCGCCTCTGACAGCCAAGCCGACACGCAGGCCGCCGACCGATTCGACATGCTCGCCAACCGCCTGTCGCTCGACCCGCTGCTGCGCGGCACCTACCCGGCCGAGCTGCAAGGCCTGTTCGAGTTCATGCTGGCCGATACGCTGCAAGACGGCGACCTCGCCATCATCAACCAGCTCGACTGGCTGGGTGTCAACTATTACTCGCGCGCCGTCATGCGCTACGACCCGGAGGTAGCCTTCATCGAGGCCAGCCCGGTGCAGCCCGTGGGCAATGAGTATTCGCAAATGTGGGAGATTTACCCTGCCGGCCTGTACGAGCTGCTCACCCGCATCTGGCGCGACTATCACCCCACCGCCGAGCTCGTGGTGGCCGAAAGCGGCGTGCCCGTGCCCGACGGACTCGATGCCGACGGCCGCGTGCGTGATGAGCGGCGCATCCGCTACCTCAACGACCACCTCGCCCAGCTTCGCCGCGCCATCGCCGACGGCGTGCCGGTGCGCGGCTATTTCGTTTGGTCGCTGCTGGACAACTTTGAGTGGGCGCTCGGTTACGGCATGCGCTTCGGCCTCATCTACGTCGACTACGACACCCTCGCCCGCACCATCAAAGACAGCGGCCGCTGGTACGCCCAGGTGATTGCCGGCAACGGCCTCCCCGGCTAGGCGCTCGCCGCCCAAACAAACAGCCGGCCGCAGGGTCACGCCCTCCGGCCGGCTGTCTTATTCTCATGGGCGTCGCCGCTCGTCGCGGCGCTTGGCAAGTTAGGCCAGCGCCTGAAAGGTCGGTTTCAGCGCCGGGTACAACCCGCGATAGTGCGTGTACACCGTTTGGTAGGCCGTCGCCTCGTCCGCCTGGGGGGCCACTTCGCCCGTCACGGTGATGGTCGCGTCGCAGGCCTCGTCCACGCTCGCCCACGCGCCCACTCCCACCCCCGCCAGCAGCGCCGCCCCATAGGCCGCGCCCTCAGTGGTGTTCACCGTTACCAGCCGCACATTCAGCACGTTCGCCAGAATCTGCCGCCACAGCGCGCTGCGCGCCCCGCCGCCCGACACGCGCACTTGTTCCACCGGCGGCAGGCCCGCCGCCTGCATCAACTCAAAGCTGTCGCGCAGGCCGCAGGCCACGCCTTCCAGCACCGCCCGCGTCAAATGCGGCAGCGCGTGCCGCACGGTGAGGCCGACGAATGCGCCGCGCGCCAGCGGGTCAGGGTGGGGGGTGCGTTCGCCCGTGAGGTACGGCAGGAACAGCAGCCCCTCGCTCCCGGCCGGCACGTCCGCCGCCGGGGCCACCAGCGCATCGAAGCCCTGGCCCGGCGCAAACGTGTCGCGGTGCCAGCGCAAACTGCCCGCCGCCGACAGCATCACGCCCATCATGTGCCAGCGCCCCGGCACCGCATGGCAGAATGCATGCAGCCGCCCCTCTGGCTCGATCACCGGCATAGGCGAGGCCGCAAACACCACGCCGGAGGTGCCCAGCGTCAGCGCCACAATGCCCGCCCGCACGGCGCCCACCCCCACGCCCTGCGCGCTCTGGTCGCCGCCGCCCGCCACAATCGGCGTGCCGGCCCTCAGCCCGGTCGCGGCGGCGGCTTCGGCCGTCACTGTCCCGGTGATCTGCGGCCCCTCAAATAGCGGCGGCAGCCAGGCCCGCGGCAGCTCCAGCGCCGCCAGCACCTCGTCTGACCAGTCGCGCCGCCGCAGATCGACCAGCAGCGTGCCCGCGCCGTCGGCCACATCCATCGCGTACTCACCGCTCAGCCGCAGGCGCACGTAGTCCTTGGGTAATAACACGTGCCGCGCCCGCGCATAGATTTCCGGCTCATTCTCGCGCACCCACAATATCTTGGGCGCGGTGAACCCGGTCAGCGCGTCGTTGCCGGTCAGTTGGATCAGCCGCTCGCGGCCCACGCGCGCCCGAATGTCGTCGCACTCCGCGCCCGTCCGCTGGTCATTCCACAAGATCGACGGCCGCAGCACCTGCCCGGCCTCATCCAACAGCACCAGGCCGTGCATCTGGCCGGTCAGCCCCACGGCCGCCACGTCGTCGCCGCTCAGGCCCGCCTGCGCCAGCGCCGCGCGGATGGCCGCGTTCGTGCCGGTCCACCACAACTGCGGGTCTTGCTCGCTCCACAGCGGGCGCGGCGTCTCGTAGGGATACTCGCTCGCCGCCACGGCCACCACGCGCCCCGCCTCATCGGTCAGCAGCGCCTTGGTGGCCGTCGTGGAAACGTCAATACCCAGAAAAACTCTCACCGCGCCCCCATCAGCAGGTCGAATAGCATCTGGTCGAGGTGTTCGTAGCCCAGCCCGCGCCGGCCCAGCGCCGCCCGGTCGAAGCTGTGCGCCTTCAGCGCCGCCGCCGTGGCCGCCGTGTAGGGCTGATCCAGCCCGGCCACCGGGTACGCGCCGCTGTTGATCTCCGCCAGCGCCGCCTGAATCTCGGCATCGGCCTGGAAGTGCGCCGCCTTCTCCTTCAAGATCAAATAGCTGCGCATGCAGCCCACCGCGAAGGCCTTGACCCCGCCGTGGTCCTCGGTGCGGTAGGCGTGCGCGTCAAAGTGGCGCGGCCCGTTGTAGCCCACCGCTTCCAAGAATTGCACGATGAAGAACGCCTGCTTGAGATTGTGGCTCCCAAACCGGAAGTCCTGGTCGTAGCGCGCGAAGTTTTGGTCGTTCAGGTCGATGTGGATTAGCTTGCCCGCGTCCCAGGCCTGCGCCGCCGCGTGCAGGAAATTCAGCCCGGCCATGTGCTCGTGCGCCATCTCTGGGTTCACGCCCACCATGGCCGGGTCGTCCAGCGTCTCAATAAACGCCAGCATCGCGCCCGTCGTCGGCAAATAGATGTCGCCGCGCGGCTCGTTCGGCTTGGCCTCCAGCGCGAACTTCAAATCGTAGCCCTGGTCCTTCACATACCCGCACAAGAAGTTCATGGCCTCGCGCTGGCGCTTCAGCCCGTCCAGCGGGTTCTTGGTGGCGTCGCTCTCGGTGCCTTCGCGCCCGCCCCAGAACACGTAAATGGTCGCGCCGAGTTCCACGCCCAGGTCAATAGCCTGCATGGTCTTCTGCAGTGCGTAGGCCCGCACCTGCGGGTCGTTGCTGGTAAAGGCGCCGTCCTTGAACGACGGGTCACTGAACAAGTTGGTGGTCGCCATCGGCACGACCACGCCGTAATCGGTCAACGCCTGCTTGAAGTCGCGCACGATCTGGTCGCGCTCGGCGGCGGCGGCGTCAATCGGCACCAGGTCGTTGTCGTGCAGGTTCACGCCCCACGCGCCGATCTCGCCCAGCAGTTTGACCAACTGCACCGGCGACACCACCTCGCG
>JAYUUW010000860.1:0-2657 GCA_043754665.1 Anaerolineales bacterium
AATGGACGTGCCATGGCGTTGCCTCCTAGTCTGAGGCCAGCCATTCTAACAACGATTAGTGGACACATTTTCACAATGATTAGTGGACAGTACGCTTAACCGGCCCTATGCTCATCCGCGCCCAGCCCCGCTCCCTATTGAGCACCCCTGCCACCTGTCACCACTCTCGACTGCCACCTTCACCCTCGCACTCCCCTCACCTAATTCGTGCAATTCGCGTGAAGCGGTTCGTGGCCAAAGCTCTTGGCCCTACCTAATCGCCGAGCGCAATAGGCCCGGTATCTGTTGCAGCTTGTCGGCCACCAGCACGCCCGCCTCGCGCAGAATAGTAATCTTGCGCGCCGGGCTGCCGTTCGCCCCCTGCACCAGCGCCCCGGCGTGGCCAAAGCGCACCCCCGGATTGCGGTCCGCAAAGCGCCCCGCCACAAACGCCACAATCGGCAGGCGGCTGGGCATGGCGCGCAGGCGTTCGGCCAACTGCTCTTCCATGTTGCCGCCCGGCTCGCAGAAGAGCGCCAGCCCCTCGGTCGCCGGGTCGGCCTCATACAGCGGCAGCAAGTCGAGGAAGCGCGTGCCAATGAACTGGTCGCCGCCGATGCTTACGCACGTGCTCTGGCCGAAGCCGCTCTGCGTCAGCAGGTTGGCTATCTCAGTCATCATGCCGCCGCTGCGCGACACCACCCCAATGCTGCCCGGCTGGTAGGCCTGCCGCACGCTGGCCGCGTCGCCCCCGGCCATGCCCACCCGCGTCTGCCCTGGCGAGATCACGCCCAGGCTGTTCGGCCCTACCACCCGCGCCCCGCTGGCCCGCGCCCGCTCCAGCAGCGCCAGCCCGTCGGCGCGCGGCAGGCGCTCGGTCACCACTACCACCAGCTTAATGCCGTTCGCCAGCGCCTCGCTGGCCGCATCGAGCACCACCGGCGCCGGCACCGAAATCAGCGCCGCATCGCACGGGTGCGCCGCCATCGCCCCGGCCACCGTATCGAACACCGGCACGCCGTGCACCTGCTGGCCGCCCTTGCCCGGCGTCACCCCAGCCACGATCTGCGCGCCGTAGCGGAGCGACTCCAGCGTGAACGTCGCCGCCTCGCGGCCTGTAATGCCCTGCACCAGGATGCGCGTCGCCGCGTCCGCTAAGATCGCCACTCAATGGCCTCAATCACCTGGTCAATGGTCGTTGTGCGCCCGAAGAACGGCACGCCATAATGGCTCAGCACCGCCTGGCCCTCGGTCTCCCACGAGCCAGGGATACGAAAGGCCGCGATCACGTCGCGCGGCGCGCGCCCCAGTTCGAGGATGCCCTTAATCACCCCCCGCGCCACCAAATCTACCCGCGTGTTGCTGACCACGTTCATAATCACGGCCAGCTTTTCCACGTTCGGCTGTGAGAGGATCAGCTTGGTCAGCTCTTTGATCTTCCACACGCTCGGGTTGCCGCCGATTTCGCAATAGTTGGCCGGCTTCAGCCCCGCGTCCAGCACCGCATCCATGATGGTCAGGCTCGCGCCGCCGCCGCCGATCAGCAGACCCAGGTTGCCGCCAAACGGCACCAGTCGCCCCGCCACCCCGCGATGGTCGGCACTGTCGATCTCGGCCGCCTTGCGCTCGAACTCCGAGCGCTGGTCGCGGTAGCGCTGGCTGGCCGCCAGCCGCGCCAGCACCGGCGCTTGCCGGTAGGCCGCGTCGTCGTCCAGCTCCAAATGCGCGTCCGCCAGCCACCACTGCCCATGCGCATCGAGGATCAGCGGATTAATCTCCAGCAGGTTCGCGTCCCACAGCCTAAAGCAGCGCACCAGGCTCGCCAGCAAGCCGCCCAACTGCACCAGCGCGCGGCCTTCCAGCCCCAGCGCCGCCGCCACTTCGCGCCCCACGTACTCGCTCAGCGGCGCGGTGATCGAGAACAGCCGCCGCACAATCTCTACCTCGCCCTCGACCTCAATGCCCCCCGCCCGGCTCGCCAGCAGCGTGGCCGCCTGCGCCTGGTTGTCGTAGGTCACGCCCACGTACACCTCGGCCGCCACCTCTAGCCGCTGCTCGATCAGCACCGAGTAGACCGGGAAACCCTTGATGGTCGCCGCCAGCAAGTCGCCCGCCGCCGCGCCCGCCTCAGCCGGCGTCGCCGCAAAGCGAATGCCGCCCGCCTTCATGCGCCCGCTGGCCGGCACCTGCGCCTTGACCACCACCAAGCCCCCCAGGCGCGTCGCGGCGGCTTCGGCCTCGGCGGCGCTCGTCACAACCTGCCCCGCCGGCACGCGCAGCCCCTGCTCGGCCAGCAGGGCCTTGGCGTCTGCTTCCAGTACGTTCATGCGTTCCCGTCTGGCTGCGTCCTAGCGCACGCCCGGCGTGTGGATCGCCAGCAGTTCTACCGGCGCGCTGCTGACATTGCGGATGCCGTGCAGCGTGCCGGGGAAGATCGAGACGCCCGTGTCGGGGGTCAGCGTGGCGACCTGCTGCGCCTCACCCTCGCCCCACACAAACTCCACTTCGCCGCTTACCACCACGGCCGTCTCGGTCTCAATCGGGTGAATGTGCATGGTAATCGAGCTGCCGGCTTCCAGCTTAACGCGCATCAGGCTCAAGCGCGGGTGGGTGGCTTTGGTTTCGAGCACCTTGGTCGCCACGGTCGGGAACAGATTGTGCGGCACCCACGGCTCGGC
>JAYUUW010000861.1:0-4402 GCA_043754665.1 Anaerolineales bacterium
GCGCCCCAGCTTAACGCCAACACCAGGGCGGTGAGCACCTGGCTGGCGCGAAACCAGCCATTGATGCGCGGGGTGGCCCGCTCGGCCAGGCGGTAGAGCAAGGCGGTGAGCAAGTACCCGGCCAGCAGCCCGACGGCCGGGGAGATGAACAGCGCGGCCAGCACCCAGACCAGCCCGCCCAGGTTCACGGCCGTCAACCCGCCGGCGGCGAGGCCGGCCCCCAGCAGGCCGCCGATGACGCCGTGCGAGGCGCTGGTCGGCACGCCCCACAACCACGTCAACCACCGCCAGAGCACGGCGCTGAGGGTGGCCGCCAGCACGGTGACCGGGCTGACGCCGGCGGGGAGCAGCACGCCGGTGCCGAACGCGCGGGCCACGGCCACGCCGAACAGGAACGGCGCGGCCAGCGCGGCCCCAGCGGTGAGCAGCACGGCCAGCCGCGGGCGCATGGCGCGCGAGGAGATGACCGGCGCGACGATGTTGGCGCTATCGGCGATGCCGCTGAGATAGGCAAAGATGAGGTTCAGCAGCAGGATGGCGACCAGATTAGGCGTTATAGTGATGGGCATGCGGCGGCGCGGGTGGGCGCTTTCCCTTGTATTCTGAGAGTAACTATAGTATATCCATCTTCGTAACTTGAATCGAGCAGGGATGCGCCACAATCTTCGGGAAGCGGCTATGTTTCTGAAACGACTGTTCCGCCGGGACAAACGCCCGGACAATTTCTTGCGCCTGATCTGTGACCAGGCGGCCCACACCCAGCGCGGGCTGGAGGGGCTGCATGCGTATGTAAAAGACCCGAGCGAGGCGCACGCCAAAGAAATTCACGCGGCGGAAAAAGACGCCGACGAGGTGCGCCGGATTTTGATCGATGAGTTGAACCGTTCGTTTGTCACGCCGATTGACCGCGAAGATTTGTTCGCGCTGTCGCGGGCGATTGACGATGTGCTGGACTATGCCGACAGCACGGTGGAGGAGATGGTGATGCTGGGCGTGTCGCCCAACCCGTATCTCATTCGCATGGTGTCGCTGCTGCGCGACGCGGCGGAGGAGATTAACCGCGGGGTGCAGCGCCTGGAGGACCGGCCGAATGTGGCCAACGACCACGCGGTGCGGGCGAAGGCGCTGGAGAACCGGGTGGAGGGGGTGTACCGCGAGGCGATTGGCGCGCTGTTCAACGGGCCGCGCGATGTGGAGCATGTGGTGGAGATGCTGAAGCTGCGCGAGATTTACCGGCACCTCTCGAACGCGGCCGACCGGGGCGACGAGGCGGCGAACCTGATCGGCGACATTGTGGTGAAGCAGATGTAGGTGGGGCGCTGAGAGGCGCGCAGAGAAAAGAGATGCTGCGCTAAGAAAGAGAAAGAGATCGGAGGCGGGGGCGGAGGGGGACGACCGGCAGGAGGGACACCGGCCGCGCAATCGCCGTCATCGCCGTCACCTCTGCCACGCTGGACACGCGCTCCGCCATCGCCGTCATCGCCGTCACATCTGCCACGCTGGACAACAATTTCAGAGTTGCCGTCATGCCCGTCATTGTTGACATGGGCGCGCATTTCTCCAACAGCAGGGCGCAGCGCGAGGCGGGCGGGTTGGTCGCCCTCATCCCCCGGCCCCTGCCCCTAAAGGGGGCCGGGGTGCCTGAGTGACAAGGCTGTGGAAGAATTAGCGGAGAAGGCGGACACTGCGACGGCATCGACGAATTGGCGTGCGTGGCGATTACGTTATAGAATAAATGTTCTGGCGGCAAGAGGCAATATCGGCTTGAAATCAAGCGATTTGCGCAGGCGGGGCGAGCGTGGGGCCGCAAGCTATACTTTTGCACGCAGGCTCAGACCAGGGTAGGAGGAGCGGCTTGTGCTGGCTGAACTGAAGCGCCGCGCCCGCGCGCTGAAGGTGGAGGTGTACGCGCTGTACCTGGCGTATCGCGACCCGCGCGTGCCGTGGTATGCACGGCTATTCGCGGCGGGGGTGGTGGCCTACGCCTTCAGCCCGATTGACCTGATCCCCGATGTGATTCCGGTGCTGGGGTATCTGGATGATTTGATCCTGGTGCCGCTGGGCATTCGGATCGCGCTGGCGCTGATTCCGGCCCAGGTGATGGCCGAGAGCCGCGCCCAGGCGGCGGCGGTGATGGCGGGGGGCCAACCGGTGAACTGGGGCGCGGCGGTGGTGATTGTGGGGCTGTGGGTCGCGTTGGCGGCGCTGGCCGTGGCGTGGCTGGCGCGGCTGTTCCAAGCTTAGCGAGGCAGGTGGCGCACAGTGACTAAACCAACCAAGCTGCTGGCCTTCATGCGGGCGCTGAACGTGGGCGGGCACACGGTCAAGATGGAAGACTTGCGCGCGCTGTTCAGCGGGCTGGGGCTGGCGAACGTGGAGTCGTTCATCGCCAGCGGCAACATTATCTTTGACGCGCCCGGCGGCGCCCTGCCGAAGTTGGAGCGCCAGATTGAGGCGCATTTGGAGGCGGCGCTAGGCTATCCGGTGGCGACGTTCCTGCGCACGGCGGCGGAGCTGGCGGCGGTGGCGGCGTATGCGCCGTTTGACGCGGCCGAGGTGGCCAAGGCGCACAGCGTGCACATTGTGTTCGTGGGCGGGCCGGCCGGCGCGGCGGCGGTGGCGAAGCTGGCGGCGCTGAACGATGCGGTGAATGCGTTTCACTGCCACGGGCGCGAGGTGTATTGGCTGCGGCGCGCCGGGCAAGAGGTGGCGCCGTATTCGGGGGCGCAGTTGGAGAAGGCGTTGGGCATGCCCGCGACAGTGCGGAACACGACCACGGTGCGCAAGCTGGCGGCGAAGTATCCGGCAGGGTGAGGGGCGGAGGGGCGGGTTAGTCCACGTTGCGGATTCCTCACCGGCCCGAGGGGAGCGTTAGGTCAGGCGGCCTGAGGCCGGGTTCGGAATGACAAGTCAGAGGGGAAGGTTGAGGCGGTGGTCTGTCTAAGCCGAAGGGTCGGAATGACAAATCGGGCGGGCGGGTGACGGCGGGCGAATGTCTGAGCGTAGGGGGACTAGCGCGCAGTCCATACAGCAGTCCACCCATAATGAAGCGCGTTAAGCGGAGACCGGCATGAGCAAAGGGCGCATGGAAGCGTTTAGTGATGGGGTGCTGGCCATCATCATCACGATCATGGTGTTGGAACTGACGCCGCCGCACGAGGCGGAGCTGGCGGCGCTGCTGCCGCTGGCGCCGGTGTTCCTGAGCTACGTGCTCAGTTTCATCTATATCGGCATCTACTGGAACAACCATCACCATCTGCTGCAAGCGGCCAAGCAGGTCGACGGCCGCAGCCTGTGGGCCAACATGCACCTGCTGTTCTGGCTGTCGCTGGTGCCGTTCGCCACGGCCTGGGTGGGCGAGAACGCGTTTGCGGCCTGGCCGGTGGCGCTGTATGGGGCGGTGCTGTTCTGCGCCGGGCTGGCCTACTACTTGCTGGCGCGCGTGCTCATCGCCGGCCACGGGCCGGAGTCGCTGCTGGCGCGCGCCATCGGCCGCGACACGAAGGGCTGGCTGTCGATGGTGATCTATGCGGTGGGGATTGGGCTGGCCTTTGTGAGCGCCGGGCTGGCCATGCTGGTGTACACGGCCGTGGCGGTGATGTGGCTGGTGCCGGACACGCGCATCGAGCGGACGCTGGCGGCCAAAGATGCCGGGCATAAAAACGATGCCGGGCACTAAAAGCTCCAAGCAGGCGGCCAGCGCCAAGCCGCGCGCCGAGCTGCCGATCATTGGCTTTGCGCGCCCGGCCGACTGGCTGGCGTGGCTGGCGGCCAACCACGCCGGTGCGCCGGGGCTGTGGATGAAGCTGGGCAAGAAGAGCGCCGGCGCGCCCTCGATCACGTATGATGAGGCGGTGGAAGGGGCGCTGTGCTACGGCTGGATCGACGGGCAAAAGAAGCCGTTTGACGAGGCGGCCTGGCTGCAAAAGTTCACGCCGCGCGGGCCGAAGAGCATTTGGTCGCAGATCAACCGGGGCAAGGTGGAGGCGCTGATCGCCAACGGGCAGATGCAGCCGGCGGGCCTGGCGGCGGTGGACGCGGCCAAGGCCGATGGGCGCTGGGCGGCGGCCTACGCCAGCCAGAAGCAGATGGGCGTGCCGCCCGATTTCCAGACCGAGCTCGACCACCACCCGGAGGCCAAGGCGTTCTTCGCCACGCTGAACAGCACCAACCGCTATGCTATCCTCTTCCGGCTGGCGACGGCCAAGAAAGCCGAGACGCGCGCCAAGCGCCTGCAGCAGTTTGTGCAAATGCTGCTGCGGCACGAGAAACTCTACCCCTGAAAGCGACGGTAACTCAAAATGAACAAGCGTGACACGCTCCTCAACTTAGCGCACGGCAGCGGGCCGCAGGACTATGTGCCGGCGGCGTTCTTTTTGCACTTTGGGCCGGCGTTCCACCC
>JAYUUW010000862.1:0-2415 GCA_043754665.1 Anaerolineales bacterium
TAGGCACAACCGGTGATTGGGGATCTGACATCCTGACGCCGAAAACAATGATTCCCAGTGTCGTAGGGGCGTTCAATTGAACGCCCGCGCTCGCTATCAACGAGACGCCATCCACGCACCGGCAACCCATCCTAAATGAGTCTTAAGATCGGGCAGGGGCTGAGGTCTGACAAAAAAATGGGCGGTCGGCATCGTGCCGGCCGCCCATTCTGGTTATTTGGGCCAGAGCGGCGTTTGCGCCTACCCGCAGATCTCGTCTAGCCCGGCCATCAGCACGTCAATGTCCTGGGCGGAATTGAAGTGCGCCGTGGCGATGCGCATGGCGTTGAAGTGCGGCACCACGCGCGTGTACACATGCTTCTTCTCGCGCAGGGTGGTCGCCACTTCCCCGGCGTTGTGGTCCAGAATCTCGAACGACGTCAGGCCAGAAGACTGCTCGAAGGCCAGCGGCGACAGCAGCTTCAGGTATGGCCGCTCGAGAACGCGGGCCTTCAGGTAGTCGCTGAGCACGGCAATATGCTGGTACACGTTGTCCCAACCCAATGCCTCGAACCAGTCGAGCGCCGCGCCCAGGCCGGCTTGGCTGGGCCAGGCGCGCGTGCCGAACTCAAACCGCTGGCCGGTGTGGAACGGCTCGGCGCTGCCGGCGGCCACATCCACTTTTTCGAGCGAGCCCGCGCCCACGTGCGCCGGCGAGAGCTGGTCGAGCTTGTCGCGCCGGCCGTAGAAGAAGCCGGTGCCCTTGGGGCCGCTCAGCCATTTGTGGCCGTTGGAGGTGTAGAAGTCGCAGCCGATGTCGCGCACGTCGATCTTGATCGCGCCCGACACCTGCGCGCCGTCGAGCAGGCTGAGCAGGTGGTGCTCCGCCGCCCACTGGCAGATGGCCTTCACCGGCAGCCGCGTGCCGGTCTCGCAGGTGACGAAGCTCATCGCCACCAGGCGGGTCTTGTCCGAGAAGGCTTCGTTCAGCCGGGCGATCATCACGTCGGCTTCCGGCGATACCGGCAGGCGCTTGAAGTTCAAGCCCTTGCTGGTGTGCAGGTAGCTCAGCGGGTGGTTCATCGCCTCGTGCTCTTCGTCGGTGGTAATCACCTCGTCGCCGGGCTTCCAGTCAATGCCGGCCAGCACCAGGTTGATGCCGTCGGTGGCATTGCGCGTGAAGGCGATTTCTTCCGGCCCTTCCGCGCCGATCATCTCGGCCAGGCGCTTGCGGGTCTCTTCAACCTTTTGGCCGTACTTGCCGGCCGCGGCCACGCCGCGCGTTTCAAAATCGGCTTGCAGCGCTTGGAATTCGGCCAGCGCGCCCTGCGGCATGATGCCATACGTGCCGACATTGAGGTACACCACCTCTTTTAGAACAGGATATGCGTCGCGGACTTGCTCACTGAGCAAGCCCGGTACTTCGGTTGCCATGAGTTCTCCTTCATTGGGGGAAAATGTAACCAGTGAACTCTAGCACTCTGCTGTCGGTTATGTCAATCCAATGGAATCGGGGCAATCGCATTTAATATGTGCGACCTTGACCGACCAACCCTTTTTGCCTGTCATTTCGAAGAGACCATGGCGATGCCCGCCAGCGCCAAAGGCAGAAACGCGCTCGGCCCCAGGCCAACCGCTGGCACCGTAGGGCCGTTCGCGAGAACGGCCGCCGCTTGCTATCACACGAGGCTTGTTTCTGAGCAACCCCCCCTCAGGCGATTGGGCCTCGCGCTCCCCTCGGGCCGGTGAGGCGTGAAGCGCCACCCTGATATTGCCCAGGCGGAAGATAATGAGCTGTCCGCTGCCCTCCCAACCCGCGTAGGCGGGTTTCGCCATGTGTAGCCGCGAATTCATTCGCCGGGATCTCAGATGCGCCCGCATCCACCTACCCAGCCTAACCGCCAGGCTATGCTAGACTGTACCAGAAGGCCCATTCATGACTAAACTGGCGAACGTCAACACGACCGACTTGCGGGCGGCCATCGCGCTCGGCTGCCGCACGATGCAAAACGTCTTCGACGCGGACGATCACTTCGTGCCGTTCTTCAATTCCACCATGGTCCCGTACGCCACGCTGTCGTTCAGCCCCGATCTCAGCGAGGTGCACGTGCCCGGCCGGCACCTCAACGCCCTGCTGTATGCCGAGGCCGTGGCCGGCGTCAGCGTCGACCCGGCCGCCGTCGCCCATCACCGGCGGGCGCTGTTCCTGTCGTTCAGCGGGCCTTTGTGCCTGCCCATGAACCGGCAGGTGCAATCCGGGCCGGTGGTCAACTTTTCGCCCGTCAACCTGCGCGAAGCGCTGCACGGCCTCTACGCCCTCGTGCGCTACCGCGGCGACACCGAGGCCCAGGCCCTGGCCGAACGCTTTCTGGCCGAAATCAACCGGCTGTGGCGTCCGCCGCACGTGTGGGACGTGGCCCGCTTTGCCGCGCTGGG
>JAYUUW010000863.1:0-3803 GCA_043754665.1 Anaerolineales bacterium
ACGCTGGGCGCGACCATCATCGCGGTGCCGTTCGGCCTGGCGACGGCCGTGTTCATCGCCGAGATCGCGCCGCGCTGGGCGCGCGAGCTGCTCAAGCCGCTGGTGGAGGTGCTGGCCGGGCTGCCGTCGGTGGTGCTGGGCTTTATGGGCATGCTGGTGCTGGCCCCGGCCGTGCGGGTGGTGCTGGGCGTGCCCACCGGCCTGTCGGCTCTCACCGGCTCGCTGCTGCTGGCGGCCATGGTCATCCCCACGCTGGTGTCGGTGGCCGAGGACGCGCTCGACGCGGTGCCGCTGAGCTACCGGCACGCGGCCCTGGCGCTGGGCGCGACCAAGTGGCAGACCATTTGGCGCGTGACGCTGCCGGCGGCGCGCGGCGGGGTGCTGACGGCCATTATGCTGGGCGTGGGCCGCGCCATCGGTGAGACCATGACGGTGATGATGGTGACCGGCAACGCCGCCCGCCTGCCGCTGGGGCTCGATGCGTTCTTTCGCCCGGTGCGCACCATGACCGCCACCATTGCCGCCGAGATGGGCGAGGTGGCGAACGGCAGCACGCACTATCACGTGCTGTTCACCGTGGGCCTGGTGCTGTTCTTGTTCTCGTTCGCCGTCAACCTGGCGGCCAGCGCCGTGGTCTTTCAGCAGCGCAAGCGCGCCGAGCGCCTGCTCTCTTAGGCCCCACCGATGCTTTCGCGTGACCGCACTCAGCGCCTGGTGTTCGCCGCCATTACCGTGGCGACGATTGTGACCGTGGCCCCCATCATCCTGGTGGTGGGCTACATTGTGGTGCTGGGCCTGCCCGCCATCAGCCTGGAATTTCTGAGCGCCATGCCCAACTCGGGCATGCGGGCGGGCGGCATCTGGCCGGCCATTGTCGGCACGCTGTACCTCACGGCCGGCACCGCGCTCATCGCCGTGCCGCTGGGCGTGGCCGCCGCCATTTACCTGGCCGAGTACGCCGCCGACAACGCCTTCACCCGCGCCATCCGCATCGCCATCATCAATTTGGCCGGCATCCCGTCGGTGGTGTATGGGCTGTTTGGGCTGGGGCTGTTTGTGCTGTTCCTGCGGCTGGGCACTTCCATCGTCGCCGGCTGCCTCACGTTGGCGATTATGACGCTGCCGGTCATCATCTCGACCACCGAGGTGGCGCTGCGGGCCGTGCCGCAGAGCTTCCGGCTGGTGAGCCTGAGCCTGGGCGGCACCAAGTGGCAGACCATTTGGCGGGTAGTGCTGCCGCAGGCCCTGCCGGGCATCCTCACCGGGGTGATCTTGGGGCTGGAGCGCGCCGCCGGCGAGACCGCGCCGATCTTGTTCACGGCGGCGGCGTTCTTTCTGCCGCAACTGCCCGACTCGCTGCTCGACCCGACCATGGCGCTGCCCTATCACCTGTTCGTGATCTCGACGCAGGTGCCGGGGATGCCCATTCACGTGCAGTACGGCACAGCGCTGGTGCTGCTGGTGTTTGTGCTGTCTATGAACGGGCTGGCCACCGTCATCCGGGCGCGGGCGCGGGCCAAGCGGCAATGGTAGGGATGCAAGCATCCAACGCGCCCGCCTCGGCCGCTGGCACCCCGCTGCCCCTGCCGGTGGGCGCGCGCGACGCCCCGCCGCCCGAGGCCGCGCCCAGCGCCGCGCCCAAGCTGCGTGTGGAGCATCTGTCGGTGCAGTATTCCGATGGCACCGAGTCGCTGCGCGACATCAGCCTCGACATTCCGGAGCACCAGATCACGGTGCTGTTCGGGCCGGCGGGCGGCGGCAAGAGCACGTTATTACGCACGCTCAACCGCCTGAACGATCTGGTGGAGCGCGTGCGCGTGACCGGGCACATCTACCTGGACGGCGAGGACATTCTGCGCCCCGGCCTGAACGTGGTGGCGCTGCGGCGGCGGGTGGGCATTGTGTTCGCCCAGCCGGTGCCGCTGCCGTTCTCCATCCGCCAGAACCTGACCTATGGGCTGGAGCTGGCCGGCGAGCGCCATGCCGGGCGGCTGAACGCCGCCGTGGAACGCTCGCTGCACCAGGCGGCGCTGTGGGACGAGGTGAAAGACCGGCTGAGCGAGCCGGCCGTGGCGCTCTCGGGCGGGCAGCAGCAGCGGCTGAGCCTGGCGCGCGTGCTGGCGCTGGAGCCGGAAGTGGTGCTGCTGGACGAGCCGACCTCCGGCCTCGACCCGATTTCCACCGCCAAGGTAGAGGCCTCGCTGCAAGAGATTAAGCAGACCTACACCGTGGTGATTGTGCCGCACTCGGTGCAGCAGGCCGCCCGCATCGCCGACCGTGCCGCCTTCTTTTTGCAGGGCGAGCTGGTGGAGGTCGGCCCCGGCCGCACGCTGTTCGTGTCCCCGCGCGACAAGCGCACCGAGGACTACGTGACCGGGCGGTTTGGGTAGGTTCGCCGCCGCCGCGCCGGTGGGCGGGCCGGGCGGGGCGGACCACCACGCTTTGTGGGCCGATTTGATACTCACGTATCCGTAACGTTGGCGGCCGGCCATTTCGAGTACAATGGACCCATCACCGACCTCCGGGTCGCTTACCACCAACTGACTTCGTCACCCCGCTTGGCGGGCTGCCTCAGCGCGCGCTGCGGGCCGCTTGGCATTCTGTATGCCGGGGACAGCCGCTGGTTTAGGCGCTCGGTTTTAAGGAGCATGCCGCGCATGTTAATCACACCATTGGTTGCCATCCTGGGCGGGGCCGTCATTGGATTGTGCCTGGAGCGCATCTTCAAATTGCTGCGCACGCCGGGCAAGTAACCGGCTGACGCCTCAACTCAGGGGCGTACCCACCAGGGATAAAATTGACCCAGCGGAGGTCGGTCGGCCACCGCTGGGTCCGTTTAATGGCCTCGGTGCCTCTGCTATCCAGTTTCTAACGTAACTTTTGGGCCGGTGTCGCGACTTACATCGCAGAGACACCATGCAGCCCCCTCCGAACGCTCCTCCCGCCTGCGAAGCGCCATGTGCATGCTAAGCCCCGCCTTGAGCTGGCTAACCCCCGGGCGGCTGGCCGCCTGGCCGCCGGCGCCCCGGGCTAAACCGCGCGCCATGTTATACTTTTTCACAGTTCTAACCAGCATGGCTAATCCTCCGGACCCCGACGCGACGCTCCTGGCGTGCGCCCGCGACCTGGATGCCCAGGCGCTCGCCCAAATCCACGACCAGTACTATCCGGCCTTGTATCGCTTTGCCCTATACCGCACCAGCGACCCCGAACTCGCCGCCGACGTGGCCGGCGAGGTGTTTGTGCGCCTGCTCGACGCGCTGCACGCCCGCCGCCCGCCGCAGGCCACGCTGCGCGGCTGGCTGTTCGGCGTGGCCGCGCATCTGGTGGCCGACCATTTTCGCCGTAAACCGACGGCCGAACTGCCGGAGACGCTGGCCGCCGCCTACTCGGTGCCGGCCGAGGCCGAGGCCAACCTGCTGCGCGGCGAAGTGCAGACTGGCATACGCCGCCTGACCGAGGACCAGCAGCAGGTGCTGGCGCTGCGCTTCGGCGACGGCTTTTCGGTGGAGGAGACGGCCACGACCATTGGCAAGAGCGTGAACGCCACCAAGGCGCTGCAATTTCGCGCCCTAGAAGCGCTGCGGCGGGTGTTGAAGGTGGCCCATGAGTGAGAGCGACGCCCTCTACGCCGCCCTGGACGAGGGCCTGGCCGCCCTGGCCGCCGGCACGCCACTGGCCCAGGTGACGTGGGAGCTAAGCGCCCGCTACCCCGCACTGACGGACGAGCTGCCCGAACTGCTGGCCATTGCCCACGCCGCCGGGGCCGGCGCGCCGCCCGCCCCGCCGCCAAGCCGGGCGCA
>JAYUUW010000864.1:0-12123 GCA_043754665.1 Anaerolineales bacterium
AGTGTGCCATTTCCACAGCCCGGGCTCGGCTGGGATGGTCCGTCGTTGACCACAGCCCGCCGAGCCCAGCTAGGGCGTCAAGCATGACCGGAGTGGCCCTGGCTTGCTGCGCAAGGTCCAGTGCCTGGAAAAAACGAGTAGCTGCTGACTCGCCCTCCCCTAAAGCGGTCAGCGTGATGCCCAGGCTGCATAGCGAAGCGGCCATGCGAGCGCGGTCGCCTAATTCGTGGAACAAGTCTACGCTCTCTAACTGTAGGACCCTCGCTTCAACAAAGTTGTGCAAGCTGAAGTAGATCTGGCCCAGTATAAGCAGGCCAGAGGCCGTGCTCCAGCGGTCTCCTATTGAGCGGCTAATGGTCAAGCTTTCGCGTAGGTGCTCGGCCGCTGCGGCGCGCTCGCCTATCGCGCTCAACTGGGCTCCATGAAAGGCAAACGCGTGTGCAAGCATCCGTGGGTCGCGCAGTTCCCGGAACATTGCTACCACGCCGCGCCCGGCTTCGGCGGCCTTCGCATGCTCGCCCACCGACATATCGACGAGGGTCTGAACACCGAGGGCCGCTGCTTCGCCCCAGCGATCGCCCTGCGCCCGGAAAGTGGCGACCTCGGCTTCCAGCAGCCGGCGTGCTTCCGCGTAGTCACCCATCAGCCAAGTTATGCAGGCCGCCACATGCATGAAAAACCCGATGTCGATCGGGGCGTCTACGGCGATCAAATCATCCAGGCCACTGGTTGCCAATTGTCGGGCCTCGGCATAGCGTCCCATCCTGTGGGAGAACCACCCCTGATAGACCCTAAGTTGGGCCCGGGCTACCTGGAATGTTAGCTCGCTGCCACGATTGGTGGCGGTTTCCACTGCCCATTGGAACAGCGCTACTGCTTCTGGCCAACCCCCGACGATTTCGATATAGGACCAGAGCGCATGCGCTGCCTGCGCTGCCTGGGCAGCATCGCCATGGCTGACAGCCCGACGCCACCCAATCCATATATTGTCGACGTCAGCCCGGATCTCAGCTATAGCGTCGGGCTGATCCGGTCCCATCAAGCGGCGGTCACAGTGTTGTAGAAACTCTACAAAATAGACGGAGTGTCGATCGGCTGCGGAACCCTCACCCAAAGCAGTTTGGGCTTGCTTCTCCGCCCCGAACTGTCGAAGCAGTTCGTGCATCTGGTAGCGCCCGTTTCGTTCCCGCCGGATAAAAGACTTATCAGCCAAGGCGGCCATTACCAGAAGGGATGCCCCCGTCACCTGCCCGGCCGCCTCGGTTTCGAATCCACCCCGGAAGACGGTCATCTGGCAGAAGGCGCTGCGTTCGGCTTCGGACAGCTGGCGCCATGACGAATCAAATGTGGCCCGCAGGCTACGATGCCGCTCCGGCCTGTCCCGCATCGAGGTGGCTAAGAAGTCTAAATCGTGCTCGATCGAATCCGCAATTTGGTCCAACGACCGATGCCGGGTCCAGGCCGCCGCCAGCTCAAGAGCCAGAGGCAAACCTTCGACCAGCCGGCAGATTCGCGCCACTGAAGCCAGTGCTGACGAGGACCACCTCAGCTCGGCGCCGGCCCGGCGGCCAGTGCTTTCGAACAATCGGACGGCGCTACACTGTTCGATTTCGTCATCTCCGGCTAAGAGCGCGGGTACAGCTAGCCCATGCACCTCTAGGTACCACTCTGCTTGGAGTTGCAACCGTTCGCGGGAGGTGACCAGTAGCACGATCTGCGGAGCCTGCTGCAGAAGCTCAACCAAGTAAGAAGCTTCATCCACCAGGTGTTCAAAGCTATCCAAAATAATAAGGGCATGTTTCTCGCGCAAGTAATCGAGGATTTGTTCGCGCGGGAGGCCAGTACCTTGGAAGGAGAAGCCCATGGCACCGGCAATCGCGGACGGCAGCAGGGCGGGGGCAGTCACTGGGGCCAGCGGCACCAGCCACATACCCTGGGGGAATGCCGAAGCGTGGGCCTGGGCAGTCTGCAGTGCTAGCCGTGACTTGCCAATGCCACCCGGCCCGACCAGCGTAATGAGCCGGCAATCTGGGTCTCGCAGCATTCGGGCCAGTTCAACAAGCTCGGTCTCGCGCCCCACAAACGGCGTTAATGGAATCGGCAGGTGACGCCTGCCGGCCTGCCCGGGTAAGTGTCGGGCTTCGGCGTTTTGATCTAGGCGGCTCAGGGCAGATCCTGGCAATGCCGCTTGACCAGCAGGCACTTGAACGGTCTGAGTCGGTAACTCAGCACCGTCTCCGTCCGCATCGTCGCGCGCAAAGCGCACGAAACGCTCACGTCCGGCAGGATCAATCTGGAGGGCGTCGGCCAGCCGTTCAGCCATTTGGCGCGAGGGCCGCAACTCGTCTGCTTCGACTTTGCGGATGGTTTCGCTGGCGTAACCCGTCTGCTTGCCCAGCGTGCGCTGGGTCAATCCTAGCCCACGCCGGCGCCGCTTGAGCCATTGGCCAAACGTCAGATCATTGCCCATCTTAACCCCCATTCTGACGGTTAGCCCGGTTTTATACCGCAAACCGGGTTACGCGCGGCGCGACAAACATGTTCTACTGGGTTGCGAATAGGACATAGCGGCCGGAAACTTCATTTTGAAGCCCGGTCAATTAGTTGTGCCGCCCAGCACGCCGCGTAATGCTATACACAAAGCAAGATTTGAGCAATTCTGCTGGACTGTTGCAGCAAGATCTGTGGGACCGGGACGCCGACCGGGTAACCGCGCTGTATGCCGAGACCGCCTGGCCCTGTACCCGCAGACACGGTCCGGCCTGGGCAGCGAATCCGTAACGCAACTGTGTCGCGGCCTGTTTGAGACCACCGAACTGCGCTACGCCATCACAGTAGATGAGGTGTTCGCGTCCATGCCGGGCGACCTGTGATACACCGCCGACCGCTTGTGGCCGCTCCAGCCCACTGGCCGCATACGTGAGGGCAGCGGGTGTGTAGCCGCGTGGCAGCCGAACCAGGGCACCTGGCAGATCACCCATCACACGGCACACGCCTACTACAATATTGCATCGAAAGCTCGGACCCTCGTTGTCCGGGGTTCGCCGGTGGCAGTCTCAATTACCAGTTAGCGGCGACGACTTCCAGGGAAATTGGGAAGAATAAGAGGATAGCATATGCATTCAGTCTCGAATTCACTCACCCGCCGCCTTGGCCCAGCTACCCGCCTGCTCCTGGCACTGGCCATCATGGTGACCGGTTTTCGACCGGCAGCCACCACGCCAGCGTTCGCCGACCACCCCAATGGCCGCCACTTCTTGTGGTGGACCTTTGAGGGGGACATTTTTGCCACGTATGGTGCCAATGCGACGATTAATATCGACCTGGGCGCCATCGAGTTTCTACCCAATTGTGCGACTTTCGAAGCAGGGGTGGATGATGTTTTTTTCCCCCACGCCGACGTCTATATCGTCCCCAGCGGCAGTGTGAGTCTTGGCTCCACCCTGCAAGACGTGTCGCTGCATGGCGTGCCCAACACAGTGATTGGTGCCTCGGACGGTACTTTCACCGGTGAGACCATCGCCTTTACCCGGCCGATAGGTGAATTGGGTCCAGGTACCTATGCCGTCATCTACGACGAGTGCCGCGATGGTACGTTCGACAGTGTTGACTTCAAGCTCGATCCCGCTTTCGAAGTCACTATCCTCGCGAACGTGCCCGCGCTTGACGTCGCTGGCGAAAAAATCCTTGAGCTTAAGACTAACGCCGCCGCGCAGGCCGACAGTTGGCTCGTTGCGAAATATGGCTTTGAGTCCCTTCTGGAAGGCCCGCCAGAAGTACCCACCATCCCGGGCTCCGTTGAAGAAGCTGTTGATGCTCTCGTTGATGCCCAGGTTGACGCAATCCTTGACCCACTTGTGGATGAACTTCTGGCTGAGCTAGAGCAGGCGATCGAAGGGAAATACGGCTTTACGTTTCCGAAACCGAAAGAGGGCGCGCTGGACCTGGTTGATGCGACGATTGCCCACTGGATTGCCATTGCCGGTGACCCGCCCGACCCCAACTTTTCCCAACTGAGCCCACTGGTTCAGCGCCCACTCCTTGAACCGGCTAGCGCCGACCCAGTCGTGGCGCGCGCCATCGACGCCGGCACCCAGGCCGGGAACGAAGCCGCGCTGGCCGAAGGGCTGCTGCACTCACTGGAGCGCTATCAGGGAGCTGACCAAGGTAACGATGGTGACTGGGCGTTGCTGCACGCGCGCGCAATCCAGCGTTATGCCTTGCTGCTAGCTGGACAACTCGCCCACTCAGACGCGGCCCTGGCCGCTTTCGCGGCCGCCCTGGCCGCCGATACGCGGCCGCTCGACGAGGCGGCCGCAGAACTGCAGGCCTTCCGCGTGCGCATCGCGGCGACTGGCTTCACGGCCGACGAGCTGCGCATGCTGCGGAATTTGGGGTTCTCAGCTGACGACCTTGCTGGACTACAGGTTGAGCCGCCCTCTGCCGATGGCAGTAGCTTTAGCAAAGGTGACCTGTTGGCGGCCGTCGCCGACCTACAGGCGGTGAGTGCCTCGACCGCGGAGGGATTGAGTGGCTTAGCCGCCGCCATGCAATCCCTCGTCGCGGAGCTTGAGGCGGATCCAGGCGTGTCCAACCTTGCGCCGCTGGCAAATCCTGGCGGTCCCTACAACGGCGTGGAAGGCAGCCCAATTGCTTTCAGCGGCCTTGCCTCCACGAGCAAGCTCGCGATTAACCTCTTCGAGTGGGATTTGGATGGCGACGGTGACTTTGACGACGCCACGGGTGCCTCACCGAGCTTCACATATCAGCGGGCGTTTCAGGGTCTGGTGGGGGTGCGCGTGACCAACGCCGCCGGACTGGCCGACCTGGCCTATGCACCTATATGGGTGGCTGACACAAACAGCCCTCCGGCGCTGCTTCAGTACGGCCCGGCCCTTCACTCATCACAGGTGCTGGTAGGCACCACGCAGGTATTTTCCGTCACCGTGGCGGACGCGGATGACGACGCCTTCAGTGTGGCTTGGCAGTTGGACGGTGTGCCAGCGGGTAACGGGCCGGACTTGGGTTTTACCCCCACGGCCGAACAGGTTGGCCTGCACTACCTGGATGCCATCATCGCCGATGCGAGCGAGCTCGGCGGCAGCGTGCGCCTGCTCTGGTTGGTCGCTGTGCTGGAAGCCGATGCCGATAGCGACCTGTGGCGGGCCAACGTCGATTGCGACGACACACAGGCAGGCGTCCATCCTGGCGCCACCGAAGTGGTGGGTAATGGCCTGGACGATGACTGCGACCCAGCCACCCTGGACGATGACCAGGCGCCCGTTGCACTGTTTGTGCCGCGGCCGGCCAGCGGCGGCACAAACCTGGCCAGCTATTGGGCGGGTGTGACCGTTCAAGATTTCTCCTTTGTTCCTAACTGGTCCTTCAATTCGCCCGAAAGGCTTTTGATCGATAACGTCCTGGGGCCCTATTTCTGGCTGGTGTACGGCCCGCGAACCATCCCGCGCTGGGTCAAGCTGCTGCTGCCGGGCGGCCGGGTTTCTCAGATCGACCGGGTGATGGTGGCCCCTTTCAGCGATTCGCCGACGCAAGCGGCCCGGGATTTTGCCATTGCCGTCTCGACGACGTCGGCCGACGACGCGGCCTTTACCACCGTATACACGGGGACGACGGCCCAGAACCGGCAGCTTCAGGAATTCAGCCTACCGGCCCCCGTCCTGGCCAAATACGTGCGCTATACGGTGCTGGCCAACTGGGGTAATAGTATCGGCGTTGAGACTGCCCAGCTGCGCGTGATGAGCGGTCAGGAAAGCTATGACCACACGGTCACCTTTGAGGATCGCTCAACCGACGTAGAAGGCGAAATCGCGGCCTGGGCGTGGGATTTCGGCGATGGCAGCCCGCCGAGCGCCGAACGAAGTCCCACCCATACGTTCCCGGACGGATCAGGCAACTACACCGTTACGCTCACCGTCACGGATGCGGCAGGCACATCAAGCACTTTCTCCTTGGAGCAACGCGTACTGAGCTTTGTCGACCCAATTGCGCCGGTGCTTCCCGAGGGGCGGCCCGACAGCAAAGCCACCGACTTCTGGTTGGCCTTCACCAGTAACTTTGACCCTTCGCAGTTGGTGGTACAGACACTGAGCCTTTTCATCAGTGGTGAAGCGGCCACGACCGGCACGGTAACCCTGCCGCGCCTACACTATGCCATTCCGTTCAGCGTAACGCCTGGCGTCGTCACCCGGGTGCCGATCCCGTCGTACGCCAGCCTCTATGACGAACTGCATTACACGGACGGGTTGCAGCCGACCGGCATCCACGTGACGGCTGGCGCCGAGGTCACGGTTTACGGGCTCAGCCGCATCCCGGCCACTACCGACGCATTTCTGGCGCTGCCCACGGATGTACTAGGCACGGACCACCTAATACTGGGCTACAACGGGTTCTTCACGCAGTTTGCGATCGTCGCCACGGCAGACAATACGACCGTGCGGATTGTACCTTCCACGTTTTCGACTACCGGCCGACACCCCACTGGGGTACCCTTTACGCTTACCATGCAGGCTGGCCAGACCTATCAATTTATGGGCGGGGATGGCATCTCTGGTTTTGCCGATGTCTCCGGCACCCGCGTGACATCGGACAAGCCAGTTGCCGTTTACGGGGGCCATGCCTGCACCGTCATCCCGTTTGGCTATCAGGCCTGCGATCACCTGGTCGAGCAGATCCCGCCAGTGGCAGCCTGGGGCAGAAATTTCGCGACGATGCCCCTGGCTACGCGGCTGCGGGGCGACACCTTTCGCTTCCTGGCCGCGGAGGACGACACCAGTATTCATGTGAATGGCGGGCCGGCCATCATGCTCAACCGGGGCCAGAACCACGAACGTATCATCGCGGAGCCGGCGCATATCACTGCCACCAAGCCCATCCTGGTGGCTCAGTACTCCAACAGCTCCACGTGGGACAACGTAGTGTCTGACCCGTTCATGATGCTGATACCACCGTACGAGCAGTTCATGGATCGCTATATCGTCAGCACGCCCTCGAGCGGCTTCCGCTTCAACTTTATCAACCTGGTCGCTTCAGCGGCGGCGGTGGGCGAAATTGTTGTGGATGGCACCCCCATACCGGCTGAGCGCTTCGTGCCGATCGGCGACAGCGCGTTCTACGGTACCCAGGTGACGGTGACCCTTGGTTCCCACGCTTTGAGCGGCCCGCTGCCGTTCGGGGCATTCGTTTACGGCTTCGATGTGACTGACTCCTATGGTTACCCAGGTGGCACGGCCCTGGCGCAGGTGGCGCGCGTGCGGAATGTAGTGCTGACGCCCCCAGCCGGCACTAGAGTGGTGGAGAGTGCCCACTGCGTGGCCGCCTTCCTAACCGATGAGGGTGGCCAGCCGGTGCCGGGCGCACGGGTTGACTTCAACGTCAGCGGCGCGAACTTGGCCACTGGTTTCGCGGTGGCGGACAACGGCGGTCAGGCCAGTTACTGTTACGCCGGAAGCCAGACCGGGATGGACGAGATCGTGGCCACAGTGGGCGATCTCGCCGGCCAGGCCAGCTTCAACTGGACGCCGCTCAACAGTGCGCCCGCGGCCGAGGCTGGGTTGGATCAAACCATGGCTGAAGGCACCGCGCTCACGCTAGATGGTGGCGGCTCAAGCGACCCAGAGGGGGACGAGCTCGACTATGCGTGGGACCTGGACAGTGAGGCCGGGTTTGAGACGCTGGGCCAGGTCATTACGCTGGCGGGGGACACGCTGGACGGTCCGGCAGAAAAGAGCGTGGCACTGCAGGTGACGGACACGGGCGGACTGTCGGTGACTGACACGGTACAGATTAGCATTCACAATCTCGCGCCGGCGATCGTCGGCCTAACCGTGCCAGGCAGCCAAGTGCCGGTAGGTGGCGCCGTTGACGCCAGCGCGACCTTTGCGGACCCTGGGGCACTCGATACACACACGGCTGCCTGGGACTGGGGTGACGGCAGCACTACGCCCGGCGATGTGCTGGAGACCGGCGGTTCCGGCTTGGTGAGCGGCCAACACGCGTACGCAACGGCCGGCACATACCTGGTCACCCTGACGGTGACTGACGACGACGGCGCGGCTGCCACGGCAGTCTCTGAAGCGATCGTGGTTTATGTGCCCAACCAGCCGCCCGCGGTGGCAGCCGGCGGCCCATACACGATCGATGAGGGCGCGTCAGTAACGGTGACGGCCACTGGCTTTGATCCCGAGCACACACCGCTCAGCTACGCCTGGGACCTGGATAACGATGGGGTCTTTGAGGCAGCGGGCCAGAGCGTGAGCTTCTCAGCGGCGCTGCTCGACGGGCCGGGCACAACCGTCATCGGGGTGCAGGTAACCGATGCCGGCGGATTGAGTGTGATGAACCACGCCGCGGTGGCGGCGCTGAACGTGTCGCCCGTGGTCGGCCTGCCGCTCATCACCGCGGCCAGCATCCCGGCCGGAGCGGTCGTGGCAAGCGCTACGTTCAGCGACCCAGCCAGCGATGACGCGCCGTTCACCTGCGCGGTGGACTATGGGGCCGGAGCGGGCAGTCAGCCAGGGACGCTGAGCGGCAATACCTGCGCGGGTCCGGCGTATGTCTACCCGGGCGTGGGGTCATGGTTGGTTACATTGACGGTGACCGATAAGGACGGTGGCGTCGGCACGAATACGGTTGAGCACCGTCAAGGCTATGACTTTGGCGGCTTCTATCAGCCGGTGGATAACCTTCCCATGCTCAATAGTGTCAACGCCGGGCGGGCAATCCCGGTGAAGTTCAGCCTTTCCGGTTACCAGGGCCTGGACATCTTAGCCGCCGGCTATCCCCGGTCACAGCAGATTGCGTGCAGCTCCACGGACCTGGTTGATGGCATCGAAGAGACTAGCTCGGCGGGCGCGAGCAGCCTAAGCTACGACGCTGACAGCGACCGGTATCACTATGTTTGGAAGACTGAAAAGGCCTGGGCGGGTACCTGCCGACAGTTCATCCTGAAATTGGCTGACGGCACGTTTCACTATGCCAACTTCAAGTTCAAGTAGTATTCAATCGTAGCAGAATTGAGGCCACATAAGCCAGCCGGATAGAGCGGCTGGCTTATGTGCTTGGCAGACTCGTGGCTGTCGCACACCAGGGTGGGAACCTAGTAGTTCATCACGCTGATTTGGGTGGATAGACGTGCGCCATGCGAACGCGAGCCTCCTGACAGGTGAAGTGCCAATGGCCCTCTGTGTCACTATGAGTGAGACAATCAGAGCGAATAGTTTAGCCACGGGCGCAGGCGTCAAGCCGGACACGTTTCTATGCCTCAACCAGACCCACTATCCGCCACGACTTCGGTGCTGACCGCGGCGGCCAGCACCGAAGTCGTGGCCAAAGCCCGCCGCCGGTTCTTCAGCGCGGCGGAGAAACTGCGCATCGTCGAAGCGGCGGACACGTTGGGCCGCGGCGAGATCGGTGCGCTGCTGCGACGCGCAGGCTTGTACTCGTCGCTCCTGACCGACTGGCGCCGGCTGCGCGCGTCTGGTCACTTAGCCGCCGACGCTCCGGTCAAGCGCGGCCCCAAGCCCAACCGCCAGGCGGCCGACTCAAGCGCCGGCAGCAGGAGATCGTCCGGCTGCAAAAGCGCCTGGCCCAGGCCGAAGCCATTCTTGACGCCCAAACTAGCCACCTGACACTAATTGCGAGGTCGCGAGGGATACGGTAATCGGTGAATCGAGCGCTAAAAGCCGGTCAAGCGTGCGCATACCAATCTGAAAGATGCTGAGGTCGCGGCGATCATTGCGATCGACCCAGTCCCGCCGGCCAGCCGGCCAGCCTTGATGGCTTCCCGGCCGGTGCGCAGCATCCAGACATACAGCAAGCAGACCGCCAGGGTCAAGCGCGACAAGCGCAGGAAATGATGGAGTTGGGTGGCTTCGAGATCCCAGCCATGGTCTTTCAAATCACCGAAGAGTTCTTCGATCCACATGCGGCGGGCATAGCTCTGGCGGGTGCGATAGGCGCTGGGCAGATTGGTCACCAACAGCCAGGGCTCCTTTTCGCCCGGCGCCCAGTAAGCCAACAGGTTGACCCGGGCCCCAAATTTCTCTGTGAAACGGGCCTTTTCCCACCAGACTTGCTGGCCCACCGCGCTTACCAGGCTCTCAAACGGCACCCAGGTGCGGCTGTGGTAAGCACACACCAACCAATTGCCGCGCACGCGCAGGGCATAGGTCCAGCCCCAAGCGTGCAGCTGGCGCAGCGTGCCCAGGCGGCTAAACTCGGAATCACCCACCAGGTTGACTGGCGCCCCCGCCGGCACCAGCGTACGCACGTAGGTCAAGAGCGCCAATTGGGTCGCCCCGGAACTGTGCCCCTTCACGCCCTTGACCCAGGTCCAGGCCAAGGGGATCGCCCGGCGGCGGTAGGCCAGCCCCACCACACCTGCACTTGCCGCAGGTGCAAGTGTCAGCAATTGATGCCCAAACCCCACCCGACTGCCATCGATGATCAGATGGATCTCGCCCGGCGCGCAAGCCGCCAGCCAGGCCCGCGCCACCGGCCCATACCACTCGCGCACCACCACCGTCCCCTGATCCAGAAACCGGCTCAAGCGCCGCGTCAGGCTCACCAGCCTGGCCCGTATCGGCCATTTCGCCACAATTCGGCTCAAATACACATGCCGCGCGTGATACAGCCCCACCACCAGCAGCGTCAGGTTCTGCACCTGCCACGCCCCGGCCTCCGGCCGATATTGCTTCAACAGCCGATACCAATTACTATACGTCTTGAAGTTGTCCATGGCTCTGGCCTCCAGGTACAGTCTGTCCGCAACAGCACTTTACCCAGATGTCAGCCCATGGGCAACTTCGTTTTAGCTCCGTTGTAAAAGTGTCAGGTAGCTAGACGCCCAAAAAAAGATGACCGAGCTGTTCGCTTTGAGTCAGCCGATCGAGTTGGATGAGCAGCCGTGATCGCCACCACCTAGACGTTAGCTTAGACCACCGGCGTGGCGGCCGCCTGCGCCGCCTTGGGTGTGCCACGCAGCACACTCTATCGGGCGCGGGGTCCTCAGCCCCAAGCGGTCGCCCGACCTACCCCGCTGCCCGCCCAGCGCCGCGCTCTGCGCACGGCGGAAAGGACAGCCGTGCGCACCACCCTCAACAGCCCCAGCCTTTGCCGACTGCGCCGTGCGCGAAGTCTACGCCGCGCTGCTGGAGCAGGACACCTACTTGTGCTCGGTGGCCACGATGTACCGCATTTTGCGGGCGAATCACGAAGTCCAGGAGCGGCGCAATCAACTGCGCCACCCGGCCTTCGCCGCGCCCGAGCTACTGGCCACCACCCCTAACCAGGTCTGGACCTGGGACACACTTGCACCTGCGGCAAGTGCAGGTGTTACCCGTCTGCTGGGACCGTACAAGTGGACCTACTATTACCTGTATGTGCTGCTGGACCTGTTCAGCCGCAAAGTCGTTGGCTGGCTCATTGCCGCTCAGGAGTCGGCCGAGCTGGCCGAGCAATTGGTGGCCGAGACCTGCGCCCGTGAGGGTATCGCGCCGGACCAGTTGACCTTGCACGCCGATCGCGGTAGCCCAATGATTGCCCACTCCCTGGCCTTACTCTTGACGGACTTAGGCGTGCAGCCCAGCCACTCCCGGCCGCATTTCTCCAACGACAATCCCTATTCGGAGTCGCAATTCAAAACCATGAAATATCATGCCGGCTATCCGGCTTGCTTCGGCAGCCCGGCCGACGCCCGCGTTTGGTGCCAGGCCTTCTTTCTCTGGTACAACCAGGCCCACCATCACACCGGGCTCGGACTACTCACCCCTAGCGTGGTGCATGCCGGCCAGGCGGCCGCCGTCCAGGCCCAACGCCAAGCCGCACTTGACCAGGCCTATGCTGCTCATCCCGCTCGTACCCCCAGCGCTGCCGACGGCTGCCTGGATCAATTCACCCGCGCTGACACCTCCAGCAACCACCATTAAGGAAGGTTTTCACACCCCAATTGTTGTCTAAACTCTAGACCAACCTGTCTCATTACCATTGACACATTTCGACCAGCTTAGGTCGGATTGCAACATTGAGATGTTTTTCACCGACAGAAGCAGTGTCGTCCAGGCCCGCGCGGCACCCGACCGTCGCGCGCTGCGCTATGGGCCTGTC
>JAYUUW010000865.1:0-6757 GCA_043754665.1 Anaerolineales bacterium
AACAGCGGCCCGGTGGCCTGGTTGTAGAAGGGCGGGCCGACGGTAATGGTCTGCCCGGTGACCAGTTCGGAGATCATGGGGAAGACCGTGCCCCAGAACACCACCGCCGCAATGCCGATGAACAGCAGGTTGTTCAGCATGAAGGCGGTCTCACGCGAGAGCAGGTTGGTGAGTTGGTGGTCGCTGCGCAGATGGTCCCATTCGCGGAACAGCAGCACCAGCGAGCCGGTGAAGGTGAGGCCGATGAAGACGAAGAAGCTGGGGCCGATGGCGCTCTGCGCGAAGGCGTGCACCGACGACAGCACGCCGGAGCGGGTGAGGAAGGTGCCGAAGATGACCAGGGAATAGGTCAAGATAATCAGCACCATGTTCCACTTTTTGAGCATGCCGCGCTTCTCTTGGATCATGACCGAGTGCAGGAAGGCGGTGGCGGTCAGCCAGGGCAGGAAAGCGGCATTTTCCACGGGGTCCCAGCCCCAATAGCCGCCCCAGCCGAGCACATCGTAGGCCCAGCGCCCGCCCAAGATGAGGCCGAGCGAGAGGAACAGCCAGCCCACCAGCAGCCAGCGGCGGGTGGTGCGAATCCACTCGTCGTCGGTGCGGCGGGTGATGAGCGCCGCCATGGCGAAGGCGTAGGGCACCACGAAGCTGACGAAGCCGGTGTAGAGCATGGGCGGGTGAATGATCATGCCCGGATGCCGCAGCAGCGGGTTGAGGCCGCGCCCGTCGCTCAAGAGCAGCGCGGTCGCGCCGGTCGGCGGGAGCATGGCCGTAATGGTTTCGCCATTGAAGGTCCACATGCGCAGGAAGGGGTTCTCAAAGAAGATCACCAGGCCGATAAAGAAGCCCAGCGTAATCATCATCACCGCGATCACGTAGGGCATGAAGACCCGGTCGCGGTCCCACTTGCGCAGCAGCGCCAACCCGGCAAAGGTCGACATGAGCCAGCTCCAGAAGAGCAGGCTGCCGGCCTGCCCGCCCCACAACGCCGTCACCTTCAAGTACATGGGCATGGCCAGGCTGGTGACCGAGTGGACGTATTCCACCTGGTATTGGTCGGTCACCAGCAGGCCAATGAGGCTCAGGCACGCCAGCGTGACCAGCGGCCAGGTGAGCAGGGCGGCGCGGTGCGCGCTGGCCAGCCAGGTGGGCCGGCGGCGATACGCGCCCAGCAGCGCCATGACCGTGGCATACACCGTGGCGGCGAAGGCGGTGAGCAGGGCGAAGTAGCCGAAGTTGGCGAGCATGCGTTAGGCTTCGCTTTGCGACGGCAATGACTCTTCGTAGCGGGTGGGGCACTTCAGCAGGAGCTCGTCGGCGTAGAACACGCCGTCTTCGCCCAGCTTGCCGGTCACAATGGCCTGGGCCTCGTTCTTCAGCAGGTCGGGCTTGGGGCCGACGTAGACCACCGTCATGCGGCCGGCGCTGGGGTCCATGACCGCCAGGTGCAGAATTTCGGCCAGCCCGCCGGCGGCTTCGACGTCGGCATTGTCATTGGAGACGTTGGCGACCTCGAAGGTGATGGTCAAGGTCTCAGGGTCATAGGTGATGGTGTCGCCCAGCACCGCGCCGGAGGCACGCAGGTTGCGGCCCACCAGGCTCGCGCCCCGGTCGTGAATCTCGTTCACGGTGTAAAAATATTGGGCCGTGCTTTGCAGGCTGGTGACCACCAAATACACAATAGCGGCGATGACCAGCAGCCCGCCGACCACGAACTTGGCCCGGCCGCCGTTGCGCCGCGCGTATACCTGTGTTCCGACCGTCGTTTGTGCCATAGTGTCTGCTCTCCTAAGCGTGCGGTCCTGCTGACTGCCGCGGGCCCACTGGACCCGCGTGGTAAGGCTGAGGCTAGGGGGTGACCGGCGCGCCGCACTGGCGGCAGAACTGGTCACCCGGCTGGCGGCGCTGGCCGCACTGGGTACAAAAAGCCGGGGCGGCGGCCCCCGGCGTGGGCAGGCGGGCCGGACGCGGGGCCGGCGCGGGTGCGGCCGTCTCGCGGCGGGCGGCGGGGCTGCCCCGATGGCGGCGCGGTGCGCGGCGGCTTTTGGCCGCCTGGCGCTGGCCGCGCATGATCAAGACGCCCGCCCCGCCCCCGACGACCAGCGCAAGCCCGGCGACGGCCAGCACCATGAGGGTGGGGCTGGGGCCGGAAGCGGCCGGCGTGGGTGTGGAAGTGGCGGCGGGCGCGGCGGCGACCACTGTGGCGCTCGACAGCGTGGCGTCGGGCTTGGTGTAGCTGGCGGTCACCTGCACCGCCTGGCCGGCGGCCAGCGCGCCCAGATCGCCTTGATAGTACTCCAAACCGTATTCGCCGGTCCCGGCGGCGGCCAGCGCCGGCAGGGTGGCGAACTCGGTCGCGCCGGCGGGCTGCTGCACGCGCACCACGGCCGCCGTCACGGCGTAGAGGCTGGTCCAGTTAAACACATATGTCCGCCGGTTACCACTCACGGCCAGGGCCGGATCGTAGTATTCCAAGCGGAATTCGAGCGATTCAACTGAGAACATTACGATTATAGCGCTGTCGGCGGCGGCGGTGGTGTATTCGGCGGCCAGCAAACTGCCGTCGGCGGCGTGGTAGGCGGTGGCATTGGGTTGGCCGGCGGCGGCGGGCATGCGCAGGGCCACTTGGGCGGGCAGCGGCGTGCCGGCCGCCAGCGTGCCATCTATGATGACCAACACGCCGGCCCGGTCGAACTCGGGCCAGAGCGCGATATGCAGCGCGGCCAGGGTGGGCGGCGTTTGGGCGGCGGCGGGGGTTGGCCCCAGCCCGGCGCACAGGCCGAAGGCCAGCAGCGCGGCGGCCACAAGCCCGGCCCAGCGTCTGTGGTGGACGGCCCGCCGTCGTGCTACACTCTTTAAGCCTGACTCATTGGTCACGCGGCCCGCCTCCACTCATTCGTCTGAAGGCCTATTGTAGCCAGTCCGCGCCGTTGGGGGAGTAACGTTTGTCACTGCTAAAGGTGACGAATACGCTCACCAATCGGTGGATGTCACAAGCGCGCGTGACATTCGATACTAAGACCAGCCTCAGATAAGCATACCATATCCACATCTTACGCCCGGAACGCGCCGCCTTGTTTTGGGCGATGGCGGGCGGGTAACCCCTTATCCGGATGCTATTTGTATTAAAAAGGGATGACAGTTGTCCATGTTGCCCCGGTGGCGCGCATTTTATACTAGCGGCCACTCGCGTTTACAGGAGAAGATCGCCCATGCCTATTCCGTTTGAGCGCCGCCGCCGACTTGGGCTGGCCTGGCTATTCGTCGCGATGGGCCTGGGGCTGCTAGGCCTGCTCGGGATGACGCTGCGGCCGGCGACGGTGGAGGCCAGCCCGGGCCTCCAGGCGGCGACGCCCACCGCGGCCGCCCCCACCGGGGACATCGTCATCACCACCGACCAACAGTGTTTGGATTGCCACACGGCCCCTGACCAGACCATGGCGCTGGCGAGCGGCGAGGCGCTCTACATAACGATGGATGGCGACCTGTTCGCCGCGTCGGTGCACGGCCAGGCGGCGGTGACCTGCCGCGACTGCCACAGCGAGATCACCGCCTACCCGCACGACCCGCTGACCGCCCGCACGCTGCGCCAGGTGACGGCCGAGAAATCGACCGCCTGCCAGGAATGCCACGACGGCCAGGCGGTGCGCGTGGCGGACAGCATTCACGCCCAACTGCGGGCCGAGGGCAACGACGACGCGGCCACCTGCGCCGACTGCCACAACCCGCATTACCAGGTGAAGGTGGAGCCGCGCGCGCGCATCCCGGCCACCTGCGGGCGCTGCCACAGCGGCATTGAGCAAGACTACCGCCTGAGCGTGCACGGCGAGGCGGTCTACAACAACACCAACGCCGACACGCCGCTGTGCATTGACTGCCACGGCGTACACACCATTCAAGACCCGCGCACAGCGGAGTTTCTCGACAAGTCGCCGCAGTTGTGCGCCCGCTGCCACGCCGACCCAGAGCGCATGGCGCCGTATGACCTGAACACGGAGGTGCTTTTGACCTATGTGGCCGACTTCCACGGCACCACGACCACACTCTTCCAAGAGCAGACGCCCGACCAACTGCCCAACACGCCGCTGTGCATCGACTGTCACGGCATTCACAACATCAAGTCGGTCACCGATGCCGAGTCGAGCGTCATCAAAGAGAACCTGCTGGCGACCTGCCAAAAGTGTCACCCCAACGCCACTGACAACTTCTCGGGCGCGTGGCTGAGCCACTACACGCCCTCGCCCGAGCACAACCCGCTAGTCTACTACGTGGGCCTGTTCTATCAGGTGTTTGTGCCCGTCACGGTGGCGGGCATGAGCGTCTACGTGGTCACCGATGCCGGGCGCACCTACGTCCGCCGCCGCAAAGCGCGCGGCACGCCCAGCGCCCCGGCCTCCCCGCCCGCACCAGCGTCGGAGCCGGTGGCCCCAGCCCCGAGCGCGCCCGCTACCCGGCCAGCGCCGCCCGTGTCGCCGGAACCGCCTGCTGATCAGCCGGCCGACAAGCCCGCCGAGGGAGAGCTGTAATGGACCCGACCCACACTCCCGCGCGCAGCTATCGCCGCTTCACGCGCAGCCAGCGCATTGAGCACCTGCTGACCCTGGGGTCTTTCGTGGTGCTGGCCGTCACCGGCCTGCCGCAAAAATACGCCGGCGCCGACTGGGCCAAGACCATGATCGCCGTCATGGGCGGCATTGAAAGCGTGCGCATCATCCACCGCGTGGCCGCCACCGTGCTCATGCTCGAAACGGTCTACCACGTGCTGGCCCTGGGCTACCGCCTGTTGGTGCAGCGGGTGCGCCTGACCATGCTGCCCGGCCTGGGCGACGCCAAAGAGGGGCTGGCCGCTTTCATGTACAACCTGGGTCTGCGCCGCGACCCGCCGCAGGCCGGCCGCTTCAGCTTCGGCGAGAAGTTTGAATACTGGGCCTTGGTCTGGGGCACGGTGGTCATGGTCATCACCGGCTTCATGCTCTGGAACCCCATCGCCACCACCAGCTTGCTGCCCGGCCAGTTCATCCCGGCGGCCAAGGCTGCGCACGGCGGCGAGGCGCTGCTGGCGGTGTTGTCCATCATCATCTGGCACATGTACCACGTGCACATCCGCTCGTTCAACAAGAGCATGTTCACCGGCAAAATGAGTGAACACGAGATGCTGGAGGAGCACCCGCGCGAATTGGCCGACATCAAAGCCGGCATTGCCGACCGGCCGCAAGACCCGGCGCAGGTGCGCCGCCGCCAGCAGCGCTACCTGCCCGTGGCCGGCATCCTGGCGGCCGGGCTGCTGTTCACGATCTATCAGTTTGTTACCTTCGAGCAGACGGCCCTGGCGACGGTGGATCGGGGCGAAACGGCCGACGCCTTCCTGCCGCTGACGCCCACGGCGCTGCCGACGGCCCGGCCCACGGCCACCAGCATCCCGCTCGACCCGATTTGGGCCGACAACCTGGGCGTGGTGCTCAACCTGGAGTGCGTCACCTGCCACGGCGGTGCGGGCGGCCTGAGCCTGGCCAGCTATGCCGAGGCCATGGCCGGCGGCAGCAACGGCCCGGTGATCGTGCCGGACGACCCGGAGGGCAGCCTGATTGTGCAAAAGATCAGCGCCAACCTGCATCCGGGGCAACTCACGGAGTTTGAGTTGCAAGTGCTCGTCGCGTGGATCGCGGCCGGCGCGCCTGAGCGCTAACGGCGCGGCGGCTTAAGAGGCTATTTGGCATGAGGCGGTCGCAGGTCAATTCACTCGCGCGCACGCGCTGGTTGAGCCGGATGGGACGAGCCATGAGCGCGTTCTTCCGGCACAACCTGCGCGCGCGCGTGGCCCTCGGCCTGGGCCTGCCCATCCTGCTCACGCTCACGCTGCTCTCGCTGGCGCACTACTGGCGCGAGCGGCATCTGCTCACCGACCAGGCCCGCCTGACCGCCTCGCAAATTAGCCAGGTGGTGGTGGCCGGGCTGCGCCAAAGCATGCTCGCCAACCATCCCGCCCAGGTCGGCGCGGTGCTGAGCGACTTCACCGCCCGCGATATGATCGACCGCGCCCAAATTATGGATCTCGACGGCCAGGTGCTGGTCGACAGCGGCCCGGCGCATGCGGGCGAGGTGCAGTCGGTGGCCGAGCCGGGCTGCACGGCCTGCCATCGCCTGGCGGCCGGCGAGCGCCCGCTGGCGGCCGTGGTCACCAGCGACGCCGACGTGCTGCGCGTGGCGGTGCCCATCGACAACGAGCCGGCTTGCGCCGCGTGCCACGCCCCGACCGCCGTGCACCTGGGCATTCTGCTGGTCGATGTGCCGATGCGGGTGTTGTGGCCCCACGCCGTGCAAAGCCTGCAAATTGATCTGGCTATTTCGGCCGTCATTACGCTGGTGGCCACGGCGATCCTATACGCCCTGATCCACTGGCTGGTGGTGCGGCGGGTGGAGGCCTTCCGGCGGCCGCTGGCCGCCTACGCCGCCGGCAACTACAGCCTGCGCCTGCCGGCCGGCCGCGCGGACGCCGATGAGATCGACGACCTGGCCGTGACTTTCAACCGGCTGGCCGACCAATTGGCGCGGCAGGCCGCGGCCGAAAATGCCCGCGCCGACCTGCGGCACCGCGCCATTGTTGAAGAGCGCGAGCGCATTGCCCGCGAGCTGCACGACGGCCTGGCCCAGGTGCTGGGCTATGTGCACACCAAGGCCACCGCCGTGCGCCTGCTGCTGGCCCGCCAGCAAACCCAGGCGGCCGAAACCCAATTGGTGCAACTGGAGGAGGCGGCCC
>JAYUUW010000866.1:0-3704 GCA_043754665.1 Anaerolineales bacterium
TCCGAGAAGACCCTGACGGGTTACGCCGGGGCGGCCGGCATCGTGGAAGGCCGCGTGCGCGTGCTGGCCTCGGTGGAGGCGGCCGGCGAACTGCTGGCCGGTGAAATCCTGGTCGCCGCCACTACCAACATCGGCTGGACGCCCGTGTTCCCGCGCGCCGCCGCCGTCATCACCGATGTGGGCGCGCCGCTGTCGCACGCCGCCATCGTGGCCCGCGAGCTAGGCATCCCGGCCGTGGTCGGCACCGGCACCGCCACCATGCGTCTGCGCACCGGCGACCGCGTGCGCGTAAACGGCGGGCTGGGCCTGGTGGAACTGCTGCCCGACTGAGCGCCGCCGCCTGAAATCCGTTCCCCGTACGGCCGGAGGGTGCATTTGGCATTATTGGCCGCAGCGTTTTTTACGGCGCTGCGCTCCCAGCCCGCGCAGGCGGGCTTTGCCTTGTGTTGCCCGCGGTTTCAACCGCCGGGGTCATAGGCAGCCACCATCCTAAGATGCATCCGGCCGGAGGCAGCCTCGCTGTCTCCGGCCGTTTTTGATACACTTGGCATGCGCCGGAAAGTCCGGCGGCGCACAGCCAGAAGGGAGCGTCGATGGCAACTAAAGCCGAGTTGGTGCAAATGCTGCTCGTAGAATTTAAGCAATGGGAGGCGCTGCTGGCCGGCCTGAGCGAGGCCCAGGCCACCGACCGCGCCACGCCCGATGCGCGGCTCGGTCAAAGACGACCTGGCGCACTTGTGGGCCTGGCAGCAGCGCTCCATCGCGCGGATGGACGCCGCCCGCAATAACCGCCCGCCCGAGTACCCCGCCTGGCCCGCCGCTGCCGGCGACCCCGACTCCGACGACCACAGCCCCGATGCGATTAACAACTGGATCTTCGAAACCAACCGCGACCGCCCCTGGCCGGAGGTGCTCAGCGCCTGGCGCAACGGCTTTCTGCGCTTCATCACCCAGGCCGAGGCCACGCCTGAGAAAGACTTGATGGTGAAAGCTAAATACGCCTGGCTGCCTGGCTACGCCCTGGCCGATGTGCTCACCGGCTCACTTGAACATCACCACCAAGATCACTTGCTGCCGCTGCTGGCGCGCTTCGGCTTGCCAGAGGGGTGAGTCGGGCCTACCATCCCCCTGGTGGCCGTGGGCGGCCAGATGAAAACAATGGTAGAGCCGGCGCATGATGATTGGGTGAGACCACATAATGGCTAAGTTACCAGACGACACCAAAAAGCTCAGAGCGCGCCTCCGCCGCTACGAACAACAACTGCGCCAAGAGTATGCGCAATTCGGCGGCTACGACGACAGTGCTGGCCTAAGATATGAAGTCGGCCAGTTGTACCTGCTGGTGGGCGACCTGCCGGGCGCGCTCCAATCCTTCGCCTGGTTTGAGCAAGCGTTTCCCGACGATGGCGGCGAACCGCTGCACCACTTGTGCTGGACCCTGGCCCTCTTCCGGTCTGGCAATCGCGCCGCCGCTGCTCAGAGGCTGCGCGAGACCATGCTGGCCAACTTGTATTTGATCCCTCACTTGCTGGATATGCATCAGGATCGGCTCGATATCGCGCATGGCTCAAACTGGGCCGAGCCGGAGTATGTGCAGTATGCGTCAGCGGAAATTCTTGCTTTGTGGGATGCGCCCGCGCGGGAATGGGCGCACGCCACCTATCAGAGTCCAGAATTTCAGCAGGTCCGGGCTAGATATATCGAGATATTCCGCCAGCTAGAACACGAGCCGCCGGGACCTCAGCGCAGTCGCTTGGTCAACGAGGCGTTCCAGCTCAAAGGCTTTGACGCCGACGCACCACCATCGTAGTCCCCAGTCGCGGCAACCATGGCGTGCGAGCCCGCGCCGCCAAAAAAGTGATTGACTTGCCCCGCCGATTTGTTGTACAGTGTTTGGGTTGGATCGCGTATATTTAAGAAAGGCGCACCTATGCGGCTGCTGTGGCGCACGACCCCACAAACGCATATTAAATCGGAACGCCGAAGCCCCACTAGCTTCGCGCGCTGCGAACCGCGCCTGGAGACGGAGCGTTAGGACGGCTAGACTCGCAGCCGCCTGACTCACCGAGGCACTCACGGCGCGGAGGTCCCCACGGACTTCCGCGTTTTTTGTTGCCCAGCCCCACTCGGGGCCTCCACCGGCGCGGACGCCAAGACTCCTTGGCGCCTGGGCCGGTTTTTCGTTAAGGTTGATTTAAGGTTCTAAGGTGAAGGCGATGGTCGTGCTCTTACTCAACGCCAACGGCGCGCCGCATCGGGTGATCGACGAGCGCGCGGCGTTGGCCTTACTGCTGCGCGGCAAAGCCGTGCTGGCGCAGGCCGCCGCCCGCCCGCTGCGCACGCCCAGCGCCGTCTACCCGCGCCCCAGCGTGGTCTACCTGACCGCTTACGTGCCCAGCCGCCCGGTGGCCTGGTCGCGGCGCGAAGCTGGCGTTCGCCGTGGCGCGTGACCACTATCGCTGCGCCTACTGCGGCGGGCGCGGCGACACGCTCGACCACATCTACCCGCGCCACCTGTGCCGGGCGCGCGGGCTGCCAGCCGACACCTGGGAGAACACCGCCGCCGCCTGCCGCCCCTGCCAGCAGCGCAAGGGCGGGCTCACGCTGGCCGAGTGCGGGCTGACGTTCCGGCCCGGCTTTCGGCCTCAGCCGCCGCATCGGCTGCGCCCCACCTGGGCGCGGCTGGCCGCCCAGCGGCCCGAATGGAAGGAGTTTCTGACATGATTACCGGCAAGGTTCTCAAGCTCAACGGCTGGCCCGAAGGCGTGGTCATTCGCCACGCCAAGGAAGCGGCCGAGGCGCTCTCCGCCGCCGGGCTGGAGCGCGACGCCGTGCTGGCCCGGCTGGCCGCCGTGCGCGCCCAGCCCAGCGACTACCTGGGCGACCCCGTCCTGGGTGAACTCGCCCGCGCCTGCGCCAAGGCCGCCGAGGCCGAAGCCGCCGTGCCGGACGATACCCTGCGCGAGACGGCCCTGCCCTACCCCACCTGGGGCGCCGAGCACATCGACCCGGCGGCGCGGGCGCAGATGCAGGTGGCCCTGCGCCTGCCCATCAGCGTGGCCGGCGCACTCATGCCCGACGCCCACGTGGGCTACGGCGTGCCCATCGGCGCGGTGCTCGCCACCGAAGGCGCGGTCATCCCCTACGCCGTCGGGGTCGACATTGCATGCAGAATGCGCTTGTCGGTCTACCCGGTGTCGCCCATCGTGCTGGGGCAGCGGCCGGGGCAGTTTAAGAAGGCGCTGCTGGAGCAGACCCGCTTCGGCCTGGGCGCGGCCTGGACCCCGCACACCCGGCCCGAGCACCCGGTGCTCGACGACCCGGCCTGGCAGGCCACACGCCAACTGCGCCCGCTGCAAAGCACGGCGTATGCGCAGCTTGGCACCAGCGGCACCGGCAACCACTTCGTCGAGTGGGGCACGCTGCACCTGGATGAGGCCGATGCGGGCTTGGGCCTGGAGCGCGGCGACTACCTGGCGCTGCTCTCGCACAGCGGCTCGCGCGGCGTGGGCTTCAAGATCGCCAACTACTACTCCAAGCTGGCCGAGAGCCTGCACCCCACGCTCGATCGGCAGGCGCGCCAATTGGCCTGGCTGCCGCTGGCCAGCGAAGCCGGCGCGGAGTACTGGCTGGCCATGACGCTGGCCGGGCAGTTCGCCGCCGCCAACCACCAGATCATCCACGCGCGGGTGGCGGGCGCGGTG
>JAYUUW010000867.1:0-3787 GCA_043754665.1 Anaerolineales bacterium
ACGCGCGTGCCATAGATCAGCCGGCTGAGCAGGTCGCGGCCCAAGTCGTCCGTGCCGAGCCAGTGCGTGGCGCTCGGCGGACCGTAGGTCACCGCGTAATCACTGAAGTACGGATCGTACGGGGCGATATACTGCGCGAAGACGGCCACCAGGAGTTGCAGCACAATAAAGGCCAGCGCCCCCACCGCCACCTTATTGCGGAGGAAGCGGCGCCAGGCCAGCGCCCCGGTGCTGGCGCGCCGCAGCGCCTTGATTTGTGGAACGGCGGTTGACGTTGTGACGGCCATGGTGTCAGTTCTCCTTCACAAAGGTAACCCGCGGATCAACCACCGCGTAAGCCAGATCCGTCAGCAAGTACGCCACACTGATGATCGCCGTCCAGGCCAGGGTGGTCGCCATGATCAGCGGATAATCGCGCTGGCCGACGGCCGACACAAAGAACTGCCCCACCCCCGGCACCCGGAAAATCTGCTCGATAAACACCGACCCGACCATCAAGCCGGCGACCATCGGGCCGCCCACCGTGATCAGCGGCGTCAGCGCGTTCTTGAAGATGTGCACGAACGTCACCGTCCGGGCCGGCATGCCCTTGGCCCGCGCTGTGCGCACGTAGTTCGAGCCCAGCACATCGGCCACGCTGGCCCGCGTAAACCGCTGGAGGATCAATATCGGGCCGAGCGAATTAGCGAGCACTGGCAGAATCCACTGCTTGGGCTCCGTCCACCCGCCCGTCGGCACCCAGTGCAAGTTCACCGAGAAGACGAGTTGGAGCAGCACCGCCAGCACAAAACTTGGCGTGGCCAGGCAGAAAATCGTCACGCCGGTGCCGAAATAGTCGATCCAGGTGTTGGGCTTCATGGCCGCCGCGATGCCTAAGCCCACGCCCACCACCACCGAAAATGCCATCGTCATCAGGCCCAGTTGGATCGAGTAGGGCCACTGCTTCGCCAGAATCTGCGTCACCGTTTGGCCCTGGAAGTAGAACGAATAGCCAAAGTCGAGCCGCACGGCATTCTTCATGAAAATCAAGTACTGCTGCCAGACCGGCTTGTCCAGGCCGTACGTGATTTCCAGTTGTCGCTTGACCCCCTCCGGAATTTGGACGGAGACATTCAGCCCCATCATGTCGAACGGGCCGCTGGGCACGGCGTGCATCAACGCAAATGTGATCGCTGACACCGCCACCAAGACGGCGATCAACCCCGCGATCCGATTAAGCAGGTAACGACCCATAACAGTCTCCCGGTCTCACTAGCGGCTGTGGTGGTCCAACCCTACAACGCCTTGCCGGCCTCGGCAAAGTGGCAGGCGGCAAACTGGTCCGGCTGTATCTCGCGCAGGGCGGGCTGCTCGGTCTTGCAGATGTCCTGCACCCACGGGCAGCGCGGGTGGAAGGGGCAGCCCGACGGCCGGTTGATGGGGCTGGGCACATCGCCCGACAGCGCGCGTTTGCGCCCGCGCATGTCCGGCTCCGCATCCGGCACGGCCTTTATCAGGGCCATCGTATACGGATGCAGCGGCGCGCTCACAATCGCCCGGCTTGGCCCAATTTCGACCAGCCGCCCCAGATACATGACACCGATGCGCTGGCTCATAAACGCCGTGACGGCGATGTTGTGCGAGATGAACAGGTAGGTCAGCTCAAACTGCTGTTGCAGGTCGCGCAGCAAGTTGAGGATTTGGGCCTGCACCGACACATCCAGGGCCGAGACCGGCTCGTCGCACACCAGCAGCTTGGGCTGCAGCGCCAGCGCCCGCGCGATGCCGATGCGCTGCTGCTGGCCGCCCGAAAACTCGGTCGGGAAGCGCGCCGCCGCATCCACCGGCATGCCCGTCACTTGCAGCAGCCGGCTGACGATCGCGCTGCGCTCTGGCGGCGTGCCTTGCTTCTGAATGTCGAGCGGCTCGCGGATGATTTCCTCGACCACCATGCGCGGGTCAACCGAGGCCAGCGGGTCTTGGAAGATCATTTGCATCTGCCGCCGGCTCGTGCGCATGGTGGCGGCATCTTGCCCGGCCAAATCGTGGCCCTCGAACCGGATTGACCCGCTGGTGGGCTCGTACAACCGCATGATCGTCAGCCCCAGCGTGGTCTTGCCGCAGCCCGACTCTCCCACCAGGCCCAGCGTTTCACCTTTGCGAATGGTGAGGTTCACATGGTCCACCGCCATCAGGCGCAGGCGCTGCTGCCCGAACACGCCGCGGCGCACGGGAAAGCTCTTCACCAAATCCACGGTTTCCAACAGGATATCGGCCATGGCTCCCAAGCCTTAGCGCGGGGCGCGGTCCGCCAGCGCTTGAGCGACCCAACAGGCGCACGCATGGTCGCGGTTAAGTTTGATGAGTAACGGGTTCTCTACCTGGCAGCGGTCCTCATGCACGGCGCAGCGCGGGTAAAACGGGCAGCCCACAATGTTGACGGTCAGGCTGGGGGGCGCGCCGTCGATGGTGGTCAGCCGCTCGGGCCAGTGATGCAGCCGCGGCACCGCGCCCAGCAGCGCCTGGGTGTAGGGGTGCTGCGGCGCATTGAACAGGTCCCGTACTGGCCCCAGTTCGACAATATGCCCGGCATACATCACCGCCACCTTGTCGGCCAGTCCGGCAATCACGCCCAAATCGTGGGTAATGATGATGACGGCCGTCTTGATTTCGTTTTTGAGTTCGTTGATCAGGTCAATGATCTGCGCCTGGATGGTCACGTCCAGCGCGGTGGTGGGCTCATCGGCGATCAGCAGCTTGGCCCGGCAGGCCAGCGCCATGGCAATCATCACCCGCTGGCGCATGCCGCCGGAGAATTGGTGCGGGTAATCGCGGATGCGCAAATTGGCTTGGGGGATGCCCACGCGCTTCAGCAGTTGGATCGCCTCGGCCCGCGCGTCGGTCTCCGACATGCCCCGGTGCTGCTTCAGCGGCTCCATCAATTGATAGCCGACCGTCAGCACCGGGTTGAGCGACGTCATCGGGTCTTGGAAGATCATGGAAATCTTATTTCCACGAATATTTTCCAGTTCGCGCGGTGAGAGCGTCATCAAGTCGATGGCTTTGCCATCGTCGTGCAGGATGATTTGACCGGCGACGATGCGGCCCGGCCGATCAATCAGGCGCAAGACCGACAGCGCCGTGACGCTCTTGCCGCTGCCGGACTCACCCACAATGCCCAGCACTTCGCCTTCGGCCAGAGAAAACGTCACGCCATTCACGGCGTGCACCGTGCCCCGGGCCAGGCGGAATTCCGTTTTGAGATCGACGACATCCAGGAGCGGTTTATTCGTCATAGACAAATCACAGCCTGATATGCCTCAATGGCGTGAGTGGAATTTGGTTGTGGACTTCTAAACTGGAGTTCCTCGGCCGCAGTGACCGGCCGCTTACGGTGGTGCTCTGCCGACCCGTACCTGGAAGTGGCTGGCCCACCTCCCCCGGCTGTTACTAACGGCCCGTAACCAGCCACGCCGCACCAACTTTCGTCGGAGGCGGCGCGGCCGATTACGGGCCGTCGTTCAGCGCGCGTGCGCCAAATTACATATTGGCGGCCTTCAACGCCTCAACATCCTTGTGGATGTACATCTGCGTGTAGGCGATGTCGAGCCAGCGGTAAACCACGTTGCCGAACTGGTCGGGGTGCATGCCCACCAACCACGGCCACCAAATCTGGAACACGATCTGGTGCGCCAGGAAGATGACACCCACGTCGGTGACCAGGATCTTCTCAGCGTCGCGGTACATCTGCAGGCGGGCTTCCACGTCGGTTTCGCTGTCGGCGTCGGTCACCAACTGGTCGTACTCG
>JAYUUW010000868.1:0-5853 GCA_043754665.1 Anaerolineales bacterium
AGCGCGCCGGCGCTCAACCCCGTTCGCCGGCGTGGCCCCAGCCTGGCGGTTTGTGGCAGTTCCTCCTCTATGCTTGGCAGTCCGGCCCGGCTAGCTTTACCCCGTGCTTGGCTCGCTCGCTTACCGGAGGAGGCTTTTCCCTATGTCGGCCCGCTGCTCGTCCGTCCCCGCCCAACCCGTTGACTCGGGCTGTATCAGTCTTACAATGACCTTTGAAGCCTGCCCGCCCCTTGCTTTGACTGGCTGGTCGCGCTGCCGCCGCGCTCAACCGACGCCGCCGAGCGCCCCAGCGGTGTCAGGGTGGGGGAACCGGTTCCCTGAGCCGGTCGAGGCCGAATGATCAGTTGCGGACACCTCAGCCGGAGGCGTAAAATGGGCTATGGCTCCCTGATTTTTCTGGGGCTGCTGGTCATGGTGGTCGGCTATTTGGCCGTGGCGCCGCCCAACCTGGACGCGCTGGCCGCCCACCCCCAGCCGGCGCGGGATTATGCCGACGCGGTCCAGCGCGTGGCCGCCTTCCAGGCGCTGGATACGGCCGACGTTAACCCCGCTTGCGCCACGCGCTTCCTCACCCACGGGCAAAAGACCGACCGGGTGATTGTCTTCATCCATGGTTACACCAACTGCCCACAGCAATTCGCCCAACTCGGCCAGCAATTCTACGACCAAGGGTATAACGTGCTGATCACGCGGATGCCGCACCACGGCTTGGCCGACCGCCTGACCAACGACCTGACGAATTTGACCGCCGAAGAGATGGTGGCCTATGGCGACCAGCTGGTGGATGCGGCCGTCGGTTTGGGCGATCAGGTGACCGTGACGGGCCTCTCGGGAGGCGGGGTTATCGCCGGCTGGCTGGCGCAGCAGCGCCCGGAGGTCGACCGGGCAGTGTTGATCGCGCCCGGCTTTGGCCTGAAGGCCATCCCAGCCCCGGCCACGCTGCTGGTCATCAATACAGTGCTGCGGCTGCCCGATTCGTTTTCGTGGTGGGACCCGCGCCACCCGGTTGACCCCGGCCCGGACAGCCCCATGGCGCATGCCTACCCGCGCTTCTCGTTTCATGGGCTGGCCCAGCAGTTGCGGTTGAGCTTGGCCGTGCGCGCCCTGGCCCGGCGCACCGCGCCCGCCGCCGCCTCCATTCAGGTCATCACCCTGGCCAACGACTTTTCGGTCGACAATGCCGCCGCCGCGCGCGTGGTGGCCGACTGGCGTGCGCACAGCGCCGGCGACGTCACCACCTATGAGTTCCCGGCCGCCTTGGGCCTGGGGCACGACCTGATCGACCCCGGCCAGGCGGACCAGCAGGTAGCCGTGGTGTATCCGAAGCTGATCGCGCTAATTACCCAATAGGCCCGCCAAAACGGCGCGCCGCGCAACCGCCCGCCCCTGGGCGCGTAATAGTCACTGCCAGGCCCCCCGCTCACTGGTGGGCGGCGGATGGGCTGGCAGAATGGGATCGTGGGTTTTGGAAGAGTTGGTGCAGCGCGCGCGGGCCGGCGACGACAACGCCTTTGCCGCGCTCGTCGAAACCTATCAGACGCCGATTTACAACCTGTGTTACCGCATGCTAGGTGAGGCCGGAGAGGCCGAAGATGCGGCGCAGGAGACGTTTCTGCGCGCCTATCATCAACTGGCGCGCTATGACCCCGCCCGTTCCTTCAAAACCTGGTTGTTTGCCATTGCCAACCACCACTGCATCGATCGGCTGCGCAAGCGCCGGCTGACCTGGCTGTCGCTCGACGCCGACCTGCCGCCGCACCCGGCCCTGAACGAGCAGTCGCCCGGCCCCGAAGAAGCCTCGGTGCGCTGCGAGCAGACCGAAATGCTGCAAAAACTCTTAGCCCAACTGCCGCCCGACGACCGGTCGGTAGTAGTGATGCGTTACTGGTATGACTTTTCTTATGAAGAAATTGCTGAAGCCACGACGACCACCGTCAGCGCGGTCAAGAGCCGCCTGCACCGCGCCCGGGGCAACCTGGGCGAGATGCTGGCCGGCCGCGCGCCGGATCGCCGGGCCGCCGCCCGCCCCGCGCTGCGGGCAGAAGGGTGAGGGGTGCGATGGAGGAGGATACTGTGAACCATAAGCCCTTCTTGGCCGCCATGCAGGCCGTGCTCGACGGCACGGTGACGATTGCCGAGCGGCGGGACCTGGAAACCCACCTGACGGCCTGTATCGCCTGCCAGTCTGATTGGGTGGCGTTGAGTGAAGTCCACCGGCTGTTCAAGGCCGAACCGCTGGCCGCGCCGCGCGGCGGGTTCAATGGCCGTTTCAAAGCGCGGCTGGCGCAGCGCCGGTCGCGCCCGCGCCTGATCGGCGGGGCCGTGGCGCTGGGGCTGGGCGCCGTCGGGCTGGCGGCGCTGGTGGTGCCGCTGGGGCTGGGGCTGATTTACACCGCCTGGCGCGTGGTCCAGCAGCCGGCCACCACCCTGGCGCTGTTCGCCAGCGCCGACGCCGCCCAGTCGGTGCTGGGCACGGTGCTCGCGGCGCTTTACATTGCGGCGCGCTCGGTGATCGAGCCGGCCCTGGCCAACCCGCTGGCCTGGCTGGCGGCGTTAGCGGCCCTGGCGGTGACGGGCGTGTGGCTCTACTTGATGCGGACGGTGCTGCCGGAAGGACGATTGCGATGAAGCGTTGGGCCTGGTTATTGACTCTGGTGCTGGCGGCGGGGGCGCTCACGGCGCTGTGGCCGGCGCGCGCGGCCTATGCCGCCGACTGCAACGACGACAAGCGCGTGATGGGCGGCAACTATGCTCTGATCGCCGGCGAAGACCTCAACAGCAACCTGATCGTGCTGGGCGGCAACGCCACCATTGCCGAGGGTGCGACGCTGCACTGCGCCTTGGTGCTGGTGGGCGGCAACGCCGAGGTGGCCGGCGCGGTGGAAGGCGATGTGGTGGTGTTCGGCGGCAATGTCGCGCTCGAGAGCACGGCCGTGGTCGGCGGCGAGCTAGCCACCATCGGCGGCACCGTGAGCCGCGCCGAGGGCGCGGTGATCACCGGCGGCGAGAGCCAGGGCTTCAACTTTGGCGACGACCCGCGCTGGCCGTCGGTCGTGACCAATTCGCCGGTCTACGGGCTGGTGGCCCTGTGGCAGGGCATGTTCGAGACCTTCTTGACCGCGCTGTTCATGGGCCTGCTGGCGCTGCTGGTAGTCGTCTTTTGGCCGGAGCAGACCAGCCGCGCGGCAGCGGCCATCACCACCACGCCGGGCGCTTCCGGCGGGCTGGGCCTGCTGACGCTGGTGGCCGTGCCGGTGCTGCTGGTGCTGGTCACCATCACCATCTGCCTGATCCCGGTCGCCTTTGTGGCGGCCGTCATCTTCGCGGCGGCGATCATGTTTAGCTGGATCGCGCTGGGCCAGATCGTCGGCGCGCGGCTGGCGACGGCGCTGAACCTGCACCAGCTCAGCCCGGCCGTGGCGGCCGGGCTGGGCACGGGCGTGCTGTGGCTGGTCACCAGCCTAGTGGGGCAGGTGCCGTGCGTGGGCTGGGTGGCCTGGGTCATCCTGAGCGCCGTCGGCCTGGGCGCGGTCACGCTCACGCGCTTCGGCACGCGGCCGTACATCGCCACGACTTACAGCGCCCCGCCGCCCCCGGCCGCGCCCAGTGCGCCGCCGCCCGTGTTGCCTGACGCGCCCGATCTATCGGCGCTGTAGCGCCAGCCAAGTTTGCTCAATCAAAACGGGGCCGGTCACATCTTGTGACCGGCCCCGTTGGCGTTTAACTCAGGACGGCTGGCCGAGCGGCAGAGTGGGCAGCACGCGCCGCAGTGTCTCGGCCAGCGCGTCGGCGGCGGCGTTGGGCGGGCGGCGCTTGTGCCGGATGAGCGTGATCTCCCAATCCGGCAGCCGCACCGGCCCGTCGGCGTCGCGCACGGTCAGCGCCACCAGGTCGCCGGCCTCCAGCTCGCGCTGCACGGCGATAGCCGGCACCACGCTCACGCCCGTGCCCGCCAGCAGCATGCCTTTCACCAACTCCACTGGGCTGAGTTCCATCCACGGGCCGCGTTGGGCCTCGCCCGCCGCCGCCTGCACGCGCTCTAAGAACACCTGGCTGGCCGGCCCCCAATAGGAGACCAGCACCTGCGCCCGCGCCAGGTCGCCCAACGTCACGGCCGCCTGCCCGGCTAGCGGGTGCTGCCGCCCGGCCGCCAGCAGCAGCCGCCCGCGAAACCCGGCCACGCTCTCAATCTGCGGGTGCAAGCTGGCCCCAGAGATCAGCGCCAGGTGCGCCACGCCGTCGAGGATCTGCCCCGGCGCTTCGCTCGAGTGCACCGAGCGCACGCGCACCTCCACGCCGGGGTGCGACTGCTGAAAGGCCACCAGCGCCGGCGCGAACAGGTAGGCCCCGGAGGTCACGGTCACCGCCATGGTCACATGGCCGCGCTGGCCGGTGCTGGCCGCCCGCGCCGACTCGGCCCCCTGCCGCAGCACATCGAGCGCGCGTTCGGCATAGGCCTGAAAGGCCTCGCCCGCCGCCGTCAGCGCCACGCCGCGGCCCTGGCGCTCGAACAGCGCCGGGCCCACCTCGGCCTCGAGCTGCCGCAGCCGGTCGGAGACCGTGGCCTGCCCCAGGTCTAGCTCCGCCGCCGCCCGGCTCAGCGAGCGGTGCCGGGCAATCACAATAAAGAGGCGCAGTTGGTCAGTGTTCATGGTGGGGAGAGAAACGAGAAAGAGAAAAAGGTAGAATCATGGCTGGAGCAATTCCATCAGGCGCATTATGATCCACCCGCTCCGAATCGAAAAGCGACCCGCCGGCTCCTACTTCCCGATTCCCCTGACCCTGGCGTAGAATGCACCTGCATCTCACCAAGCATTTGCCTCGGCTGGGGATAAAGGCCGCCGTCGCCCGATGCCGCTGCCATCCGCGCCACCACCGCCACCCCTAAACCGCTCACCCGGCTCTTGTGGCCGCCTTCCTGGCTATGCCGGCCGGCACCAGCGCGCCGGCCGGCTAGCCGGCGCTGATTAACCACAACGCCGGGCCATCAGTGCTGATGGCCCGGCGTTGGCGTCTGCCGGTCAAGTGGGCGCGCCCCGGCCCTTACGTCTTCGCGGCCGGCTCCTCGCGCTGCTGCGCCAATTTTGCCAGCTTGGCGGCCTTACGGTCCTTCAGCAATTGCAGCGGGTTGGTCACTCCTACCGGCCGGCGGTCTGATGACCAGGGCGCGAACGGCGCCATGGTGATATAGGCCAGCGCCACCAGCGGCCGGTCGTAATTCACCCGCCAGCCGGCAAACGTCAGCCAGGCGGCGTCGCGGTCGGCCTTCAGCGGCACCCCGCGCTCGGCCATCTGGTCGCAGGCCGCGTCGAACTCCGCCCGCGTCACGCTGATGGGGTCGCCCGGCTGGGGATTGGGATTGTATTCCATCCCGAATACATCGGCAATGCTGCGCAGCGCCAGGTAGCCGGCGCGAATGGTCAGGTCGGCCCGCAGGTCATGCGGAATATCCACCACGGCGTTCACCAGCGCCGCCGTGTCGAGCACCGCGCCGGCCGCCGTGATCCACGAGCGCTGCGGCTTGGGCGAGCGGAAGAACACCAGCGCCGCCAGCGAGGTGTGGCTCTCCTCTAATTCGGTGAACCACACTTCCCAGGTCGGCCACATGCTGCTCAGGCCGTCGAGGCCGTGCAGCCGGTTGTAGCGCAGGATGGTCTCCACCGCCGAGGGCGGCGACCCGGCCCGCACTTCCAGCATCGACACGGTCGCTTCACGCCGGGAGAAGGCTGAGTAGATCGTGGGCAGATAGGCGATCAAGATCGCCAAGATAAACAGCCCCAGCATGGCTTCGGAGAAGCTCAGCAGCACAATCCAGCCGTCGTTCAGGTGCGCGAAGCCCAGCGTCAGCAGCGA
>JAYUUW010000869.1:0-2535 GCA_043754665.1 Anaerolineales bacterium
ATGCGCATTGGCTTTGACGCCACCTCCGCCGTGCGCCAGGGCGCGGGCATCGGCCGCCTCACGCGCGAGCTGCTGCGCGCCCTGACCCAGTACGACCACACCAACACTTACCGCCTGATCTACGCCTCACCGCCCAAAGCGCCCGCCCAGCCGCTGCCGCCGCTCGGCCCCAACTTTCGGGTGCGCCACCTGCCGTTCGACGATCTGTGGCTGGCGCGCCTGTGGCACCGCGCCCGCGTGCCGTTCCCGGTCAACCTGCTCACCGGCCGCATCGACCTGTTCCACGCGCCCGACTTCACGCTGCCGCCCACACTGCCCGGCACCCGCACCGTGCTCACCGTGCACGACCTGTCGTTTGCGCGCGACCCCGAATCGGCCATGCCCGTGCTGCGGGCCTACCTCAACCGGGTGGTGCCGCGCTCGGTGGCCCGCGCCACGCATGTGCTGGCCGACTCACAAGCCACCCGCGACGACCTGATCGCCCTGTACGGCACTGCGCCCGAGAAGATCACCGTGCTCTACAGCGGCGTCAACCCGGTCTTCCAGCCAGTCAGCCACCCGGCCAGCCTGGCCGCCGTGCGCGCGAAGTACGGCCTCGGCACCAACCCGTTTGTGCTGGGGCTGGGCACGCTCCAACCGCGCAAGAACTTCGCCCGGCTCATTCAGGCCGTGGCCCGCCAGCCAAACCAACAGCTCAACCTGGTGCTGGTGGGCGGCAAAGGCTGGCTGTACGACGCGATCTTTGCCGAGGTGGCCCGCAGCGGGCTGGAAGGCCGCGTGATCTTCCCCGGCTTCGCCGCCGACGAAGACCTGCCCGCGCTCTACTCGGCTGCCCGCGTGTTTGCCTACCCCTCCACCTACGAAGGCTTCGGCTTGCCCATCCTCGAGGCCTACGCCTGCGGCACGCCGGTGGTCACCTCCACCGCCTCCTGCCTGCCCGAGGTCGCCGGCGACGCCGCGCTGTTGGTGAACCCCACCGATGTCAACGCCATCGCCGCCGCCCTGCACCAGGCCGCCACCGACGAGCCCCTACGCGCCCGCCTGCTCACCAAAGGCTTCCAACGCGTCAACACCTTCACCTGGGACAATGCGGCCAAGCAGTTGCTGGAGGTGTACGCGGCCGTGGGAACCAAGTGATTTCTGATTTTCGATTGTTGATTGCTGATTGGCCTCGGGCACCAGTCGCCGTTTGAATTTGCCGTACCACCTTCTCCAACGCAGCATCCCCCTGGAGTCCCCCGAGTCCCTTGAGTCCCCCCTTCATGCCCTTCACACCCTTCATACCCCTCCGCCCCCTGCCCTCCCGCACTTCTGCTATATAATCCCGGCCTATGGCCACACAATTCCCCATCTACACCACCTCTGGCGATTGGGCCGCAATGCTTATTGGGCGCTACCTCTATGCCACCACCGGCGAGTGGATCGGCTGGGTCGACGCCGAGGGCCTCGTCTTCTCGGGTCACGGCGAATACGTCGGTTGGCTGGCGCGTGACTTTCGCGTGCTGCGCAAGCGCGAGGGCGGTCCGGATCATCCTCGGCGCGACCCACCGCCCAGGCAGCCGCGCATCAAACTGCCCGCCTCGGTCGCGCTGCCGCCGATGATGGCCGGCCTGGGCTATGACACCCTGGATGTCTTCGAGGAAGCCGGCTACCGGCTCGACCCGACGGACATGGACCAGGTGCAGGACATCGACTAGCGTGGCCGCGCCGACTCAGGCTGCCACGCCCGCGCCGCGCCGCATTGACGACTCGCGCGTGACTCTCTCGCTGCTCATGGGACCGGCCGACGCCAACCTACACGGCAATGTCCACGGCGGCAACATTATGAAGCTCATGGACGAGGCCGGCGCCTCGGCCGCCATGCGCCACGCCCGCCGCGCCGTCGTCACCGTCGCAGTCGATCAAGTGTTGTTTCGCGAGCCGATCCACCTGGGCGACCTCGTCACGCTCACCGCCGAGCTCACTTACGTCGGCCGTACCTCAATGGAAACCCGCATCGAGGTCACCGCGCAGAACCTGCTCACCGGGCAGAGCACGCACACCAACACCGCCTACTTCGTCTACGTGGCGCTCGACGAGAACAGCCGCCCGGCCCCGGTGCCGCCCTTGCAACTCGAAGGGCCCGACGAGCAGCGCCATTGGGAAGCGGCCCAGGCCCGCCAGGCCTACCGCTTGGCCCAGCGCCGCATGCCGCCCTCCGCCTCGGCATGACCGCCTCGGCATGACCGACCCGGTCCCGACCTCCCTCAAAGCCCTTATCGAGCAGGCTTCGGCCCAGCGCTATCTGCGCGTCGAGTCGGCCGAACCGCGCAGTCTGGCCGAGCCTACGCCCTACCCGTTCCTCGCCCTCGTCGGCCAGCGCGAAATGAAGCTGGCGCTGCTGCTCACGCTCATCAACCCCGGCCTGAGCGGCGTGCTGCTGGTCGGCCCGCGCGGCACCGGCAAGACCACCGCCGTCCGCAGCCTGAGCGACCTGCTGCCCATCGTCAACCGCTCGGCCTGCCAATACGGCTGCCTGCCGGAGGATATTGAGAC
>JAYUUW010000870.1:0-2410 GCA_043754665.1 Anaerolineales bacterium
GCTCATGGCTTACGGTCCTGCGCTAGCCGGCACTCCGGCATGCCGTTGGACCCTGAGCTTACATCAAAACGGACAAGTTATTTTTGGACAAACCCTTAGGGGTGCTTGGTCAGGGTTTGGCCTCCTTCCAACTGAAGCGGCCGAGGTACGAACCGTTGGCCGCGACGCACCAGCCGGCGGCGCTAAGCCTTGCGCGGGCCGTTGGTCGGGTTGCCGGCGATGTGCCACAGGCTGCTGAGGGGCGCATAGACCAATTCGTAAATCTGGTCGCCGGTGGTCATCAGCAGGAAGTGAAAGCCGTCCTCGCTGCCCCACTGGCGGCCGTGGTTGAGCACCGGCCGCTTGCGCCCGCGCGCGGTGAAGCTCAGCACCGTAATGGTCCCGTCTTCGCCGAAGCGGGCCTCCACCTCAATCGGCTCGGTCATGGCTGGGCCGCGCGCCGCTGCAAATAGGCGTACACCATGGCCAGCGCCGCGTCGGCCGACTGGGCCTTGTTGGCCTCGCGGTCACCGGCCCACACATAGCGCGCGGCGGTCTCGCCGTCGGGCGCGGCCAGCGCAATGTAGGTCAGGCCCACGGGCTTGTCGTCAGACCCGCCGCCCGGCCCGGCGATGCCGGTGACCGAGACGCCCACGTCGGCATGCAGCACGCGCCGCACCCCCTGCGCCATCTGCCGCGCCACGGCTTCGCTTACCGCGCCCTGGCCGTAGAGCGTGGCGTGGTCCACCCCCAACACAAACTCCTTGACGTCGTAGGCGTACGACACCACCCCGCCGAGAAAGTAGGCCGAACAGCCGGAGACGTTGGTGACGCGGTGGCTGACCAGCCCGCCGGTGCACGACTCGGCCGTCGCCAAGGTGAGGTTCAGGCGCAGCAGCAATTCACCGATCAAGACTTCGAGGGCCGGGGTAGGGGGAGGCATGAGCGTCATTATGGGTCCAACTATAATGCCAAATAATCGACGCGGTCAAATTTGATGGCCGCGCGGTGGCTGGGCCAGCCTCAGTCGTGGCCGGCGGCGTATAATTAAGGCGGCGGGGGATGGAAATGAACCATATGGGTGAGGGACGTATATCGCCGGCAGTTCGCCTCCGTGTCGTGGCCACGGTCGCTCTGATCGTGAGTCTCGCGAGTTGCTTGTGCGTGGCTGGGGTGGCGGCGGGCCGCGCCGTGACGACCTATCGCCTTCCCGGCCCGCCGGTGACCCTCGGCCGCGCCTATGCCCTGATTGACGCTGGGTGGGTATTGGCCTCAGTGGCCGTAACGGAAGACCCCGACTGTAACCCGATCCCCGTGCCCGTTCACTCCTGTCCGATTGTGCTGGCCGGGGCCGGCCCCCGGTTTCTATCCCTCTGGCTGGCGGTCGCCCGGCCCACGCGCGAAAACGCCTGGCAATTGCTCAGACTGCCATGGCCGTAGAATGGGCGGTGATTACTCGAAGGGGCCGCTAATTTCGCCAATTCCCCTCTGTAATCTGTCGAACAGATGCGCTATAATGGCCGCCTATGTTCCGCGAAGACTACATTGTGCGCATGATCGCGCAGGCCGCCACGTCCATCACCTACCTGCTGGGCCTCACCGCGCGCGAGCGCTACCCCGAAGCGCTGGCCGAGGTAGAGCGGGCGCTGCAATTCCACCTGGGCCTTAGCCTGGGCCTGGTGACCGCGCTGCCGGCCTCGGAACTGGTGGAGATGGCGCGCCAGGGCGAGATGCTCGACATCGGCAAGCTGGTGGTGCTGGGCGATCTGCTGCAAGCCGAGGGCGATGTGTACTTGGCCCAGGGCCGCGCCGGCGAGGCCGCCGATCGCCATGCTAAGGCGCTGGAACTGTACCTGGAAGTGGCCGCCTCCGGTGAGCAGAACCGCTTGGCCGTGGCCGAGCGGCTGGCGGCGTTGGCCGGCAAGCTGCCAACCGAGGCCGTGGCGCCCGATGTGCAGGACTGGTGGGATTTCATTGCGTCCGGCGCGCCGCTGGCGACGCCGGGTGGGCCGGACGGCGCGGACCCCGCTGCCTAACCGGACATGACCCCGACTGATCTGGTTCAACAAAAACTCGATACGCTGCCCACCAAGCCGGGCTGTTACCTCTTCAAGGACAGCACCGGCAAGATCATTTACGTGGGCAAGGCCATCAACCTGCGCAGCCGCGTGCGCTCGTACTTCCACGGGACGGTCGATTCGCCCAAGACCGCCCAGTTGGTCACCATGATCGCCGATCTGGAGACCATCATCGTCGGCTCGGAACTCGAGGCGCTGATCCTCGAGATGAACCTGATTAAGAAGCACCGGCCGAAGTACAACGTCCGCCTAAAAGACGACAAGCGCTACCCCTACATCAAGGTCCACTACGCCGACCCGTTCCCCACGGTGACGGTGACGCGCCGCATGGACGACGACGGCAGCCGCTACTT
>JAYUUW010000871.1:0-7789 GCA_043754665.1 Anaerolineales bacterium
GCGTTGCTCAGAAACTTGCATCCGGCTGAAGGTGCAGCAAAGAAAGTCAAGGTGAGATTCCTCACCGGCCCGAGGGCTGCAGTAGGGCGACCAACCTGAGGCCGGGTTCGGAATGACAATGATTTTCTTTGTCATTCCGAACGCCCGCCGTCCGCTGGCATCACGTGAGACGCGGAGCGTCACCACGCACTCACCTTGCCCCGCCCGCTCAGCGAGTGATCTGCGGCAAGAAGACGGTCGCGCAGGTGTGCTTCCCAAACTCCGATGACTCGCCCGCCACGGTCTGAAAGGCGGTGTAGCAATTGGGCAGCCCAGCCGCTACGGTGATGTTCCAGAAGCCCGAGCCGTTGGCGACCGCGGTGCCCAGGTAGGTGCGGCCCTCGCCAAAGCCCAGCGGGTCGGGCGCGGCCCGGTAGAGTTCCACTGTGGCGTTGTTCGAGGCCACCCCCTGAATCTGGCCCGTGTCGACGTTCACCCACGTGATGACCGGGTAGGGCACGGTGGGTGTGTTGGTGGAGGGGCTGGTCGCGGCCTTGTCAATCCCCAGGCCGCCATTGTTGTAGATACTCACCTGCTGCCAGGTGTTCAGCGTGGCGCTGCTGCGCTCGGCGAAGCCGTCCGCGCCGTTGTCGAAGGCCCGCAGCCCATTCAGCACGTTCTGGCTGACCCCCGCCCCCGCCAACAGCACCCCCGACTCGGCGTTGGCATAGACCAGGTTGACCAGCAATTGATTGGCGTTCGCGCCGGAGATTAACGACACACCGTCGCCCCCGTTGTAGCCCACATAGTTGGCGCTGGCCGCCCCGCCCAGGGTGTTGTGATGCGTGTTGGACGTCAGATAGATCCCGCCCCCGTTGTTCGGCAGGGGCAGATCATCTGGCCCGGCCGTGGAGACGCCGATATCGTTGTAGCTGATGGTGTTGGTCGCCGTGCCGCTGCCGGAGAGGTACACGCCATAGGCGGTGTTGCCGCCGATGATGTTGAGCGTCGGGGCGCTGTTGCCGCCGATGGTGTTCTGCGTAGTGCCATTGACTAGGCCCACGCCGTCCAGTCCGTTGCCCACTGCCCCGGTGGCCGTCGCATTGGTGCCGATGTAGTTGCCCTGCACCAGGTTGCTGCGCGTGCCGCTGCCGGTGATGAGCACCCCGGTCAGCCCGTTGCCGCTGATGACATTGAACGTGGTCGGCCCCGCGCCGATGATGTTGAAGGCGGCGCCTTCGCCAATCCGCACGCCGTTGCCGTCGTTGGGGGTCGCGCCCGTGCCGGCATCGTTCAGCCCAATCCAGTTGCACAGGATCAGGTTCGAGTTGGTGCCGTCGCCGGTGATGCGGATGCCGTCGCCGGTGTTGTTGTGGATCACATTCCGCAGGTCGGCGTCGTGCGGGTCGCCGGCCAACAGCGGGCAGCCAATGGAGTTCAGCGACGCCCCGCCGGTGAGCAGAATGCCGTGCTCTTCGTTGATCTGCATGAAATTGCCGTACACGCTGTTGCTGTCGCCGCCGTCGATCACCAGCCCGTTGCCGCCGCCATATTGCAGCGCCGAGTTGCGGATGACGTTGGAGTTGGACCCCGGCGACAAATGCACGGCATCGCCGCCGTTGTTCTCGATAAAATTCGACTGCGCGAAGCCGGCCAGGCCGGTTGAGTCGGCGCCGATGACCACCTCGCGGCTGCCCACAATCTGAATGCCGTGGCCCGGAATGCACCTGATGAGGTTGCCATAGATCCAGGCCACCGCGTTGGTCGCGGTGGGGTTGGCCGATGAGCTGATATAGATGCCGGATTGAGAGTTGGGGCTGCTGCCGCACGGGCTGAGCGGATTCGGGTCGTCGTCGCCAATCAGGTTGTTAGCGATCCGCACCCGCTCCGCGCTGTCGGAGATCCACACGATGGCGGTGGCGATGGCCGACCCGTACATCCGCAGCCCCGTCAGCGTGGTGTCGGCGGCGCTGATGCGGAAGACCTGGCCGGTGCCGTTGGCGTCGATCTTCACGATTTGCCCGGGGAACGTCTGTATGGTGGTGCCGGTGGCGCTCAGCACCAGCGGGCTGGTTAGCGTGATGGTGTAGTTGCTGATAAAGCTGATGATGTTATCCACGCCGTCGGTGTTGGCTTTAATCACGGCGCTGCGCAGCGTGCAGTCGCTGGGGTTGCCAACGGTGCAGAGCAGCCCAGCGGCGTCGTCGGCCCGGTCGACCACCAGGGTCACCGCCCCGGCCACGGCCAGCGCCGGGCGCACGCCGGGCGGCAGGGCCACCGTGCTCGCGAGTGCCAAAGCCAGGGCCAGGCCCAGCCGGACGGCCAGTCGTACGGCGGCATGCGGCGGGCTGCGGCGGGGGTTCGCCATCACAAGGGACATTGGTTCGCGCTCCTCTTCTAGGCTGGGGGCGGCCGGCGGCCCGATCCCCCAACTGACCCACGGACCATAGTCCTAGTGTACGTTGGATCCGCGCCCCGCTGAAATAGGCCAAAAGGCTACGGCGGTCGGGCGGGCGGCTGGCATTACCAGGCGGTAACACGGCATTACGAGAGCGTAACCGCCAACCGCGAACGGGCGTAACAGCCGGCGGCTATATTGAGCTTACGACCGAATGAACGGTCCGCCCGTGCGGGCCGACGTTATGGAGGCAACGATGTCTAAGCTCAAAGTAAGTCTATTCGCTCTCTCGCTCGCCGCGCTGGCCCTGGCGGCGTGCTCGGCCCGCGCCACGCCTGACGCGCTTAACACGCAGCCAGCGGCAACTGTAACAAGCCCGGCTCCCACCCCAACCAAACTAGGGCCGACCAACACGGCTGTGGCACCGTCCGCAACCGTAGTGGCCCCGACCGAAACGGCCGCCGCGCCCACCGCGACCGGGGTGGCCCCGACCGAGCCGGCCCCCACCGAGGCCGTGCCGGCCACGCCCGACCCGAACGAGGGGCTGGGTGACGTGCTCTATGCTGACCCGCTCGACGGCAGCAGCGGCTGGAACTGGGGCTTCAGCGACGATGCCGTGACGTTTGGCATTGAGAACGGCCAACTGAAGGGCACCATGACTTCATCCGAAGAGTGGTGGCGCTTCAGCCTCGGGCCGGACGACCTGAGCGCCGCCGATCAGCAGGTGCGCGTGACGGCCCGCCCGGTGGCTTGCGACGGCGACGACGAGTACGGCCTGATCTTCCGGGGCGGCGAGCGCACCGCAGGCGGCTACGACCTGTATGTCTTCAAGCTGCGCTGCGACGGCGCGGCCCGGTTCGAGGCGGTGCTGAATGGGCAATCTACCGTGCTGGTCGACTGGACCAACGCGCCCGCCATTCAGACCGGCGCGGGGGCCGAGAACACCCTGGTGGCCTGGATGAACGCCGGCGAGTTCCGGTTCTATGTGAACGAGCAGTACCTGTTCTCGGCGCAGGACGACACCCTGGCCGCCGGCTACTACGGCTTCTACCTGCTGGATCAGCGCGCGGGCGGCCTGACCGTCACCTTCGATGACCTGCTGGCGCGCGAGGTCAAGGGCCTCGCCGCCGGACAATAATACTGGGGGGAACAGAGTGGGTGATCGGCCTCGGCGGGCCGGTCACCCACTCTTTTGGTTAAAGCTCGGCCACCGCCGGGATGACCTCGCGGCCGATGGCCTCCAGCGGCTTGACCTCGTGCACGTTGGCGAGTGAGAAGATGAAGTGCTGAATGCCCACCGCCGCCAGCGCGCGGCACTGCGCGATCAGCTCCGGCGCGCCCTGGCCGTCGCTGCCCAGCCGCACCTGCCCGAGGGCCGTGCGCTCGATGTCGTTGAAGGGGCGGCCCAGCGCCTCGCAGTGGCGCTTGAGCACATCGAGCTTGATGCTCAACTCGGAAGCGCCCAGCCGGGCAAACAGGTTGCAGGCATCGGCATACTGCGCCACCAAGCGCAGGGTCTTGTGCTCGCCGCCGCCGCCGATCATGATGGGGATGTGGGGCAGGCTGAGCGGCTGCGGGCGGTTGAGCGTCTCGGCCAGTTGGTAGTGCTGGCCGCTATACGGCAGCGGCTGCCCGTCCCACATCTGCTGGGCGATTTGCAGCGTCTCCTCCAGTTGCTCGAAGCGGAGCTTGGTGGACGGGAAAGGCACGCCCAGGCCACGCGCCTCGCGCTCGTTCCAGGCCGCGCCGAGGCCCAGCCAGGCGCGCCCGCCCGAGAGCACATCGAGCGTAGAGACGGTTTTGATGAGCAGGCCAGGGTGGCGGTAGACCACGCCAGTGACCAGCGCGCCCAGCCGCACGCGCTCGGTGACGGCGGCCATGTAGCTCAGGGCGCTGTAGCTCTCCAGCATGGGCTCGTCCACCGCGCCGCTGAACGGGATCTGGAAGAAGTGATCCATGACCCACAGGCTGGCAAAGCCGGCCGCGTCGGCGGTGCGGGCGATGTTGGCGAGCGTGGGGCCAATGCTGGCCGGCTCACCGGGCCAGGTGAAATTGGGGATTTGCAGACCAAGACGCATAACGGCACCTCCAGCCTAAGCGGCCCCAACACCAACCGGCGGGCCGTGCCAGCATCATATACCCGTGTGTCAGATCGGTAACAGCCGGTGGCGAAGCTGTGACCCGGCGGTGTTGCCGGTGTGACACCGGTTCGGTATAACTGAGACAAGTAGCAGAGCACACCGGGCTTGTAGGAGACTGATGATGAAGACCATTAAGCACGTTGGGATGTTAGCGCTGGCGCTCACACTGGCGGCCTGCCAAACCCTGGGGCTGGATTTGGCCCCGACTGCGACGTTGACGCCGGTGGAGACGACCGCCCAGCCCACCGCGCCCATCGCGCCCACTGACACGCCTCCCGCCGCCGACCCGACGGCCACGACGCCGGCCGCAGCCGCGGTGCTGCCCAAGGCGGTGTACTACCTCTCGACCGACGATGGGCAGATCTGGCGGCTGGCGGCCGATGGCCGCACGCTGACGCAGATTACGCGTGAGCGGGCGGCCCTCGACTCGTATGACGTGTCGCCGGTGGAGGGGACGCTGGCGTACGTGACCGAGAACACCCTGGTGCGGGCCGACGCGGAAGGCAATAACCGCACCGTGCTGCTGACCGGGCCGGCGCTGACCGGCGCGGAAGGGGAGGCCATTACCAGCCAGATCATCCAGCCGCTGTGGTCGCCGGATGGGCAGACGCTGGCCTTCGGGCTGAACGGCGTGAACCTGCTGCCGGGGGCGGGAGGCACGCCGCAGATGATTCAGGCGAGCGATGCGGTGCCGACCACCCGCACCGAGGCGCGCTTTTACCGGCCGTATGCCTGGTCGCCGGACGGCACGCGGCTGGTGCTGCAGGTGTTCTTCTGGCAGGAAGGGCTGGTCTACGCCGTGAAAGACGTGCGCCAGCCGGCCGCCGCGCCGCTGGAGATTACGGCCGCGTGCTGCGAGCCGGTGTGGAGCCGGGACGGGCAAAGCCTGTTCTTCTACGGCGCGGACATCGAAGGCTATAACCAGCCGGGGCTGTGGCGGGTGAACGCGGCGACGGGTGAAGCGGAAACGCTGCTGGAAGGCCGCGACCCCAACAGCCAGACCGTGCGCACCGTGCGCTATCCGTTTGAAGCGGCCGACGGCACGCTGTACTTCTGGGTGGCGGCGCAGACCCCCGACGCCAACTTCGTCTACCCGCAGCCGGCGCAGTATCAACTCTTTGCGCTGCCGGCCGGCGCGGCGGCGGGCACGACCCCCACGCTGGTGCGCGGGGAAAGCCTGCCGGTGGCCTACGGCGGGGCCGAGTGGGCCGAGACAGGCACGCTGGTGAGCGTGACCGACGCGCAGAGCGTGACGTTTGGCGGGCCGTTGGTGTGGGTGGCGCTGGATGGCGGCCCGGTGGTGACGCTCTCAGCGGCGGGATGGGGGCCCAACTGGTAGTTGGGTGCCCAACTGGTAGTCACCGGGCGAGGGCTAGCGCCCGATGATGAATGGGGCCGGTCAGCACGTGTGGCCGGCCCCGTTGCATTTAAGCGTTGGGTGGCGGGTCGCTGGCGAGACGCTTCGCGTCGCGCGCCGACGCAGTAGACATTGTCGGAAGCAAGTTGAAGCTGATAGCGAACAACCGACTGGCATGGTGCGGCCGGCAAATGGTGAGGCAGAGGCGATACACGCAATAATCGGTGAGACGCTTCGCGTCACCGGCCAAAGGGAGCGCTAGGCCAAAATACCTGAGGCCGGGTTCGGAATGACAAATCCGGCGGGTGGGTGACGGCGGGCGACTGGTTGAGCCGAGGGGACTGGCGCGCTACGGCATGACCTGGCGGGCGATGTAGATGGCGACCATTACGCCGCTGAGGCCGCAGCCGATGACGAGGAACAAACCGCCCAGCGCGAACAGAAAGGTGGCCGAGCCGGCGCGGCGCTCGAGGGTGGCATCTTGCGGGTTGTTGGGGTTGTAGTAGACCTGCACGACGCTGCCGGCCGGGTAGCGGTCGGTATGCTTCTGGGCGTCGCGCGGGTTGCTGGTGCTGGTGAAGCCGCCAAAGGCCACGCGGTTGCTGTGGTAGGCCCGGCCGCCGACGTCGTAGGCGTAGCGAATGTCGGGCGAGTAGGTGGTGCCGCCCTCGCTGCTGCTGGAGGAGGTGATCATCGACGAGACGACCTGCCCAAGCACCATGGGCCACTGCTTGCTGGCCTGGGCGCGCCCGCGCACGTAGACGCCGACGCCGATGAGGATGGCGGCCACGAAGGCGAAGATGCCGCCGATGAGGGAGGTGATGAGCACTTCTTGCAGGTCGATGCGCGGCAAAAATTCCATGGTGGCTCCGGGGCTAAGCGGCGGGTGCGGCGGGTGGTTCGAAACTCTGGGCGGTGGTGAGCGGCTCGAAGCCGTGGCGGGCGACGATGGGCCGGCTGAGGGGGCCGGCGGCGACTACCCGGTAGCGGTGCGCGAGATCAAGCGGCATGGCGGCGGAGTATAGCATGGGCGTTGGGGAGGGGGGACTCAAGGGACCCAGGGGACTCAGGGGGTGAGCAAGTCAGGCCCGGCGGCGCGCCGCCCGCCGCAATCAAAAATCAGCAATCAACAATACGTCAGGCCCGCCTGGAGGCGGAGGCCAAACCCGCCTGCGGCCCGATGTGGCGGGGCGGCGGGCGCGGTAGACTGCGGGCATGTCAAACTCCAACAGCATTGCAGTGCAGGACCTCGACCGCACGCTGACGCTCGACGGGCGGGCGCTGGCGATTTTGAAGGGCGTGTCGTTCACGGTGGGCGCGGGCGAATGGGTGGCGCTGACCGGGCCGTCCGGCTCGGGCAAGAGCACGCTGCTGGGCGTGCTGGCCGGGCTAGATCGGCCGAGCGGCGGGCAAGTGCGCGTGGAGGGCGTGGATCTGGGCACGCTCTCTGAAAACCAACTGGCGCGGCTGCGCAACGCCAAGATCGGCGTCATCTTTCAAGCCTTTCACCTCATCAGCACGCTGACGGCGCAGGAGAACGTCGAAGCGCCGCTGTATGTCGGGCCGCAGCGGCGGCAGGCGGCACAGTTGGCGCGGGCCATGCTGGCGCAGGTGGGGCTGAGCGAGCGGGCCAAGCACTTGCCGCACCAGCTATCGGGCGGCGAGCAGCAGCGCGTGGCCATGGCGCGGGCGCTGGTGGGCGGGCCGCGCCTGCTGCTGGCCGATGAGCCGACCGGCAACCTGGACAGCGCCACCAGCAAGCAAGTGTTGACGCTGATTAAGGGGCTGCGGGCGCAGTTGGGGCTGACGGTGGTGATGGTGACGCACGACGCGCAGGTGGCGGCCTACGCCGACCGGCGGCTGCATCTGGTGGATGGGCAGTTGGCGACGGCGGTTGCGCCCCTGGCGGCGGCC
>JAYUUW010000872.1:0-2205 GCA_043754665.1 Anaerolineales bacterium
CCGGCCAACGACACCATCACGCCGCTGCTGGCGCTCGATGCCGCCGTGACGCTGGCCTCGGCGGCGCGCGGCCGGCGGCGCGTGGCCCTGCGCGACTTCTACACCGGCGTGCGCCGCACCGTGCTGGCCGCCGATGAAATGCTGGTGGATATCGCCTTCCCGGCGCTCAAGCCCGGCGAGCTTGGCATGTTCATCAAGCTGGCGCTGCGGCGGGCGCAGGCCATTTCGGTAGTCGATGTGGCCGTGATCGTCGATTTCGACCACACCAACGGCGCACCGCTGGCCGCCCAGCCGGTGGCGCGAGCGCGCATCGCGCTTGGCTCGGTCGCGCCGACCATTGTGCGCGCGCCGGAAGCCGAAGCCTTCTTGGCCGGAAAATGTTTGACGCCCGAGGTCATGGCCGAGGCCGCTACGCTGGCCGTCCGCGCCGCCCAACCGATTGACGATGTGCGCGGCCCGGCCGACTATCGGCGCGATATGGTGCGCGTGACCACCCGCCGCGCGCTGGCCGCCATTGTGGCCGGGCAGGCGCGCGGCCAGTTCCCGCCGCACCCGGTCATGCTGTGGGGGCCGCACGCCGGCCAGCCCTCCATGCCGCTGGCCGCGCCCACCGCCCACGGGGAGCTCGACCCGATTCTCACGCGCATCAACGGCCAGGACTACACCCTCACCGGCGCGAACGACAAGACCTTGCTGCGCCTGCTGCGCGAGGACGCGCTGCTGATCGGCACCAAGGAAGGCTGCGCCGAGGGCGAGTGCGGGGCCTGCACGGTCTTCATCGACGGCGCGGCGGTCATGGCCTGCATGGTGCCCGCGCCGCGCGCGCATGGGGCCGAGATCATCACGGTCGAAGGGCTGGCGGCGGGTGAGCAGTTGCACCCGCTGCAGCAGGCGTTTGTGGACGAGGGCGCGGTGCAGTGCGGCTACTGCACGCCCGGCTTTTTGATGGCGGGGGCCAAGCTGCTCGAAGAACGGCCGCAGCCCAGCCCCAACGAAGTGCAGCAGGCGCTGACCGGCAACCTATGCCGCTGCACCGGCTACTATAAGATTCTGGCGGCGTTTGAGAAAGCCCAGCAGGCGGCGCACTAGGCAGGCAGAGGAGGGTGACATGGGACGTAACAATTACCAGTTCAAAGACGGGGTGCATCAGCGCAAGAAAAAAGGCCTCAGCGCGGTCTGGCGCGGCGTGGGGTTCATCATTCTGGTGCTGCTCACGGTGGGCGGCTACTGGCTGGCCGGCTACCTGATCGAGCTGAACTATGCCCAGCCCTTTCTGCCGTTCCGCGTGCCGCGCAACTTCACCATCTTCATTGCCGATTGGCTGCCCATTCTGCCGGGCAAGCCGGTCATTCAGGGGCTGACGGCGCTGGTGCTCGACGTGCTGGCCTTCTCGGTCATGGTCTTGCTGTACTCGATCGTCAATCCCATCCGCAAAGGCCCGACCGATGTGGACCAACCGCGCGGGCGTGGCCGGCGCAGCCTGATCCGCTAAGGCATGGATCGTAAGGTTCCGCACGCCGCCTCCGAAGAGATCGAGCTGTACGTCCGCACCTACTACTCGCTGCTGCGCTCCAGCGAGGAGGTGCAGATCAAGTCGCTGGTCGAGGCGCACGCCGCCATGGAGTCGCTGCTGCACCCGCAGGCCCGCGACCCGATGCCCGATATGTCGGCCTTCATCTACAGCCTGCTGCGGCTGCCGGAGGCGATTGTGGCCGCGCGGCTGGTCATCTTGGGCCAGTCGCGCGAGGTGTTCGAGCGCCACGGCGTGCTGCGCGGCGGCGCGTGGGTGCCCACCCCCAGCCGGGCGCGGCGGCGGCGGGCGCTGTTCGACGGCCACAGCACGCTGGCCGTGTTCATCGCCAGCCACTCCGACATCGACGACCTGATCCCCATGCTCACGGCCTACCAGATCGAGTGGAACAAGTTTCATCGGCAGTTGGCGCGCGTGACTTTGCCGGCCAGCGATGCCGACCTGGACTTGACCGCGCTGGCCGAGTGGCTGGGCCTGGCGCTCGACGACCTCGACCGGCTGCGGCGGGTGTGGGGCGGCGATCTGCTGCCCCAACTGCGCGCCATGCAGGCTGCGCCCAAGAAGTTCGCCGTGCGCCTGCTGGAAAGCAGCCTGACCGACTACCGCCGCGCCACGCTGGCCTGGTACGAGCATGTGGAACGCAGCGCCGCGCCACACCTCGATCTGCGCCGCCG
>JAYUUW010000873.1:0-6904 GCA_043754665.1 Anaerolineales bacterium
GCGTCGCCCGGCCGGCGCGGCTGCTCGATCACCGGGATCGGGTGGCCGGTCACCTCCCGCGCGGTTTCGATCACCTCGCGGATGGAGTAGCCCGCGCCGTTGCCCAGGTTGTAGGCCAGCGCGGTGTGGCCGGTGTCGGGGGCCAGCGCGTCGAGCACCAGCAGGTGGGCCGACACCAGATCGGCAATGTGAATGTAGTCGCGGATGCAGGTGCCGTCGGGCGTGGGGTAGTCGGTACCGAACAGCGTCACCGCCTCGGCCTGGCCCAGCGCCACGCCCAGCACGCGCGGGATCAGGTGGCTCTCCGGCTGGTGGGCCTCGCCCCGGTGGGACAGCGCCCCGGCCGCGTTGAAGTAGCGCAGTGCGGCGTAGCGCAGTCCGTGCGCTTTTTGGTACCAGCCGAGCATTTGCTCTACCACGCGCTTGGTCTCGCCGTACACGTTGGCCGGTTGAATGGGCGCGGCCTCGCTCAGCGGCGCGTCGCTTCCGGCGAACAGCGCGGCCGTGCTGGAGAACACCAGCCGCTGCACGCCGTGGCGCACGCTCTCCTCCAGCAGGTTGAGCGACCCGGTGACGTTATTGGCGAAGAACGCGCCCGGCGCGCGCATGCTCTCGCCGGCCTCGATCAGCGCGGCGAAGTGCAGTACGGCCTCAAAGGGCGCGCTGGCCAGCAGGTCGGCCACGGCGGCGCGGTCGAGCAGGTCGCCGTGCACAAAGCGCGCCCCGGCCGGCACCGCCCGCCGATGGCCGTGCGAGAGGTTGTCGAACACGGTCACGGTGTGGCCCGCCGCCACCAGCGCTTCCGCCGCCGTGCCGCCGATGTAGCCGGCGCCGCCGGTCACGAGAATTTGCATAAGGGGTTGTCTCCGGGTGCGTTACAGGTGCGCGGCGCGGGCGTGTCAGTCATAGCGCCATTTAACCACGAAGCGCCGGGGAGTGGAAGGACGGCGGTATACTCCGGCCTGCCCGGACCATGGAGGAAGCCCGCCTATGCCCCCGCCGCTGCTTGTGTTGGTCTTAGGTCTGCCCGGCGTTGGTAAAACCACCCTCGGCCAGCGGTTGGCCGCCGAACTGCGCCTGCCGTTCTTTTATCGCGACGGTCTCAAAGAAGTGCTCTACGACAGCTTGGGGTGGGATGACCGCGCCGAGACCAAACGCTATGGCCCGGCCAGTTACGAGCTGCTCTATTACGCCGCCGAGCGGCTGCTGGCCGCCGGGCAGGCGGTGATGCTCGAAAGCAACTTCGACCCTGCCCACGCCACGGCTCGGCTGCGCGCCCTGCAAGCCCGCTGCCCGTTCACGCCGGTGCAACTGCATTGCACCGCCCCCGGTGAGCGGCTGTATCAGCGCTACCAAGCCCGCGCGGAATCCGGAGCGCGCCATCCCGGCCACTATGACCATCTCAACCTGATTGAGACCAGCCACAATTTGCTCACCGCCGCCTCGACGCCGCTTGACCTCGGCGGCACCGTGATCGCGGTGGACACCAACGACTTCGCGCAGATCGACTATGTTGCGCTGCTCGCCGCCCTCCGCGCGCGGCCATAGGAGACATGGCCCCGCTGCTGCGCCCGCTTTTGGGTGTAAAATGCACGCGGCTGGTTCTAAGCCAGCCCTGGTTCGCGACCGGCTATCCCCTCTGGAGCAAGCAATGAAAACTGCGCGCCGCTTGGCCCTATGGCTGCTGCCGCTGTCTTTAGCCGCGCTGGCCTGCGGCGCGTTGACGCCCGCCGGCGCGACCCCGCCCGTAGAGGCGACCAGGAGCGCGGCGGCGACCCCAACACAGATAGGGCAGGCCGTCGCGCCGAGTGCGGGACCGAACACTGACCCCAGCGGGGAACCGAGCACCGCGCCGCCCGCCGCCACCAATACCCCAGCGGCCACCGCCGCCCCCACGGCCACGCCGGTGCCGACCGAGGCGCCCCTGGCGCTAGAGATTGTTCAAACGCAGGCCTGGACCGACCGGCAGGGTAATGCCCGCCTGAATGTGCTGCTGCGCAATCCCTACGACTTCCCGGTCGCGCCGAGCTTCACGGCGCACGCGGCTTTGCGCGACAGCGCGGGCGGGCTCATGCGCGACAAAGAGCTCTATTTTCTGGATGGCATCAGCGGCGGCGGAGGGTTCCTGATGCCGGGCGAGACCATCGCGGCCAATGCGTGTTTTACCTGTGAGAAAGCGGTGTTGACTGAGCCCTGGGCCGCGGTCGAAGTGACAGCGCCCATTGAAGATGCCACCGGCGCGTGGAATACGTCGACCGAAGTGGAACCCACTGTCAGTGATGTCTCGTTTGACGGCGACAGCCCGATTTTTTATATCACGGGCACTGTGAAGAACAACAGCGGCGGCGACTTGCAGCGCATTTCGGTGCGCGTGACAGTCTTTGATGAGGCGGGCTTGTTGGTGGGGGCGGCCGAAGCCTCCGCCTGGGATGTGCCCGCCGGCGGCACCGGCGAATTCAGCAGCTATGGCCTTGGGCAAACGCCCGCCGGCCCGTTCACCTATACCGTCACCGCGCTCGGTGTGAACTACTAGCCCCGCCGTCGGGGCCGCTGTTTGTCACCGCCCACGCCCTGCCGGTCAGTATTGCGCTGGTCTCCGCTTCGCCCCATAATAGCTGTGCCCGGCCTGGGCCAGCCATGTGGGACCAAACCAAGATGAAACTCAACTACGGCAAGACCTTTCTGTTGGGCTTCGGCTTCTTCGGCGTTTCGGTCATCTGGGGCGTCTACAACGCCTTTGTGCCGGTCTTCCTCGATAAGCGCTTTGGCCTCGACCCGGCCGTCATCGGCTTCTTCATGACGCTCGACAACATCGCCGCGCTGTTCATCCAGCCGCCCGTGGGCGCGTGGTCCGACCGGCTGCGCACGCCTATTGGCCGGCGCATGCCCTTCATCCTCATCGGCGCGCCGCTGGGGGCGCTGGCCTTTGGCTGGATTCCGCTGGCCGGCGTGCTGCCGCTGTTTGTGGCCGGCACCACCACGTTATTACTCAGCATGGCGCTCTGGCGCACGCCCGTGGTCGCCCTCATGCCCGACATCACCCCCTCGCCGCTGCGCTCGCAGGCCAACGGCATCATCAACTTCATGGGCGGGCTGGGGGCCATTATGTCATTCCTGGTGGGCGCGAGCCTGTACGAGTTGAACCCGGCCTACCCGTTCTGGATGGGCTCCGGCCTGGTCATCGTCTCGGCGCTGCTGGTGTTCGCCTTCATCCGTGAGCCGAAGGTCGCCGAGGCCGCTGTGGCTGAGCCGCCCGCGCCCAGCCTGCTCACCAGCGTCCGCGAGCTGCTGGCTGACCGCGACCGCAGCGCCGTGCGCCTGCTGCTGGCAATCTTGTTCTGGTTCATCGGCTACTCGGCCATTGAGGCCTTCTTCAACCTCTACGCCACCAACCACCTGGGCCTCACGGCGGCCAACGGCTCACGCCTGCTGGGCGAGCTGTCGCTCGTCTTTGTCCTCGCCGCGCTGCCGGCCGGCTACCTGGGCGGCCGGCTCGGCCGCCGCCCGGTGATCATGACCGGCATCGGCCTCATGGCCGCCGTCATCGCCGTCATTTACGTGCTGCCGCGCGCCACGCTGCTGACCCCGTTGGCGCTGCTGCCCGCCATCGGCGTCAGCCTGGCGGCGGGCGCGCCGGCCCAACTGCTCATTATCGGCGTGCTGCTCATGGCGGCGGGCATTGCCTGGGCGTTCATCAATATCAACTCGCTGCCGATGGTGGTGGATATGACCAGCGCGGCGCGGGTGGGCACCTACACCGGCCTGTACTACCTGTTCTCCACCGCCGCCGCCATCCTCGGCCCCAACCTCAACGGGTGGATTGTGCAGGCCTCGGGCCGCAACTGGAACAACATCATGCTGGCCGCGCCGGTGTTCCTGATCATCGCGCTGGTGCTCATGTTCGGCGTCAAGCGCGGCGAGGCTGTCACCGCCCCGGCCTAAGCCTGCCTGCCGCCGCTTCTGAAATGCCGCCCTTCACCCAGCGTGCCTGCTATTACAACCTGGCATCCGTTCCATCCGTTTGGGGCGAAGCCCCATCCGCTGCCACTGGTCGCGCCTTGTGAAAACTGATACAACTCTCATGGATCACCGCTTCTAATTGAGGCAGCAGCCATGAAAATTGTATTGCCCGGCGGCACGGGGCAGGTGGGCACGCTGCTCGCCCGCGCCTTTCGCCAGGACGGCCACGAGGTCGTGGTGCTCAGCCGCCGGCCGCAGCCCGCCCCCTGGCGCGTGGTGGCCTGGGACGCGGCCACCCTCGGCCCGTGGGCGGCCGAACTAGACGGCGCGGAGGTGGTGGTCAACCTGGCCGGGCGCAATGTCAACTGCCGCTACACCCCCGCCAACCGCCGCGCCATTTTGGAGTCGCGCGTGCAGTCCACCACCGTGGTCGGCCAGGCCATTGCCCGCGCCGCCCGGCCGCCGCGCCTATGGCTGCAAGCCAGCACCGCCACCATCTACGCCCACCGCTACGACGCCGCCAACGACGAGGCCACCGGCCGGCTCGGCGGCGGCGAACCCGGCGCGCCCGACACCTGGCGCTTCAGCATCCAGGTCGCCACGGCGTGGGAGGCCGCGCTCAACGCCGCCGTAGTGCCGCAGACGCGCCGCGTGGCGCTGCGCTCGGCCATGATCATGGGCGCCGAGCCGGGCGGCATCTTCGCCACGCTACTCAACCTGGTGCGCGTTGGGCTGGGCGGCACCGCCGGCGACGGCCGCCAGTATCTCTCCTGGGTGCACGAGCACGACTTTGTGCGCGCTCTGCAATGGCTCAGCGCGCATGCCGACATGGAGGGGGCGGTGAACATCGCCGCGCCGCAGCCGCTGCCCAACGCCGAGTTCATGCGCACCCTGCGCGCCGCCTGGGGCCAGCGCATTGGCCTGCCCGCCGCCCCGTGGATGCTGGAGCTCGGCGCGCTCGCCCTGCAAACCGAAACCGAACTGATCCTCAAGAGCCGCCGTGTGATCTCCGGCCGGCTGGCCGCCACCGGCTTTGAGTTCACCTATCCCACCTGGGCCGCCGCCGCCCGCGACTTGTGCGACCGGATGAAGCTGCGCCGGCGCGGCGCAGCGTCCACGTAACGCTGCCAACAAAAAGGATGCCGGATCAGCCCGGCATCCTTTTCAATTCGCTCTCTAACACCCCGCGCCGCTACTCGTCGATATACCGCGCCGGAAACACCCCCGCTGCGATCTCGCCGCGCAGCTGCGCGAACGTCGCCCGCGCCTGCGCGGCCAGCTCCGGCGTGATGGCGCCGGCCGCCGCCGCTTCGTCAAACTCGTCCTGGTCTAGCTCCACCGCCGGCTGCCCCGGCGCCAGCCAGAAATCTAAGAACAAGTCCGTCGCGTAGTACTCGCCGTCCACCCGCCGCAGTGGCGTCACGATGTCGATGTAGTAGCCCGCCAGCGCTTCGGTCTCGTCATAGAAGGCAACCACGTCAAACCACTCGTGGTAGAAATAGTGCTTGCGGAGGCGCGTCAGCCGCCGGCCCTCCGGCAGCAGCGCCTGCCGCCAAAACGCTTTACTCACCCGATCCGCGTCGGCCGGGGCCAGGTCGGTCTCCGTGGTCATACGCGTGCCGTTGTCTTCAAGGCAGGGTTCGGAGTAAATCACCGTGCCGCGCGCCGACAGCCGCTGGTAGTTAATGCGCACCACCGCCGGCTCGGCCGTCGTCACCGCCTAGCCTTTCAGCACTTGCAGGTTGGCCTGGCTGGCGGCCAGCCGCTTGAGGCCCATGGCCTCAAATGCCACATCCACTTCTTCTTCGCCGCCGATCAGCTTGCTGCTGATGACAATGCCGTCGCCAAAGTGGGCGTGGCGCACGCGCTGGCCCGAGCGGAACTGCGTGGTCGGCGCTTTGGGGTGGCTGGCGTTGCGGTCGGTTTCCCAGCTTGGCGTTTTGGCCGAGCCGCTCGCGTTGCCGCTCGTGTCCCACGTCGTCGCCTTCTTGAAGTAGCTCTCGGCCCGCGACTGCTGGCGCTCCATGTTGCCCACCATCAGCGCCGCCGGAATATCCTCCAAGAAGCGCGAGGGGTCGGCCACGCCCGAGTCGCCATACTGCGACCGGCGGAAAGCGCGCACCAGGTACAGCCGGTCCTTGGCGCGGGTCATGCCCACGTACATCAGCCGCCGCTCCTCGTGCATCGACTCGGGGTCTTCAAACGAGCGCTGGTGCGGCAGCACGCCCTCGTCTAGCCCCACCATGAACACCACCGGGAACTCCAGCCCCTTGGCGGCGTGCAGCGTCAGCAGGGTGGTGGCTACGCCCTCTTCGCCCAGCGTGTCCTGGTCGGCCACCAGCGCCACCTGCTCTAAGAACTCGGTCAGCCCGGCATCGGGGCTGGCCGCCGCCACGTTGCGCAGCTCCAGCACGTTCTCCCAGCGCTCCTCGCCTTCCGCGCTGCCGTCGTTCACGTGGTCCATGTAGTTCACGCCGTCGAGGATCAGGTCGAGCAGTTGGATCACGCTCAGGTCGGCTTTGGAGTCGTGCCACTCGGCCAGCAGCTTGCCCAGGCTCAGCAGCGCGCCGCCGATCTTGCCGGTGAACTGCGCCGCAAACGGCGACTGTTGGCCGTTCAGCCCCAGGTCGCGCACCAGCGCCGCCGAACTGACCCCCGCGCCCTCGGCCGCCGCGATAATCTGCTCCAGCGTCTTCGCGCCAATGCCGCGCGGCGGCGTGTTGATGACGCGCATGAAGCTCACGCTGTCGGCCGGGTTGTGCACCAGCCGCAAATAAGCCAGCAGGTCTTTGATTTCTTTGCGGCCGTAGAAGCGCTGCGCCCCCACCAGCCGGTACTGCAGGCCCGCGCGGATGAACTGCTCTTCCACCGCCCGCGACTGGGCGTTGGTGCGGTACATCACCGCGCAGTCGCCCGGCTTGAACAGCCGCTTCTTCGACAGCTC
>JAYUUW010000874.1:0-2403 GCA_043754665.1 Anaerolineales bacterium
AGCGGGGGCGGGGCCGACCGGGCGCTGTTTGCCAACGCGCTGGACGAGGGCGCGGCGCTGCTGGAGCGCCCGGCCCTGCGCGAGGCGGCGCAGATTTTCCGCACGAGCGCCGAGGCCTGGCACACGCTGGCGACGAGCGCGCTGCCGGAGGCGGTGCCGCTGCTGCGCGAGAGCCGCACCCTGCTGGCGCGGCGGCACGCCGTGTTTGTGGAACAAGCGCCGGGCGCGCTGGCGGCGCGGGCCGAGATCGATGCGCGGCTGGCGGCGCTGAAGGCTGAGGCGGGGGAGGCCTTTCCGATGACGGACGCGGAGGTGACGGACTTGCTGGCGGAACTGAGCCGGCAAGTGACGGCGCTGAGCGAGATCGAGCGGCGCGGCGTGGAGGCGATGCAGGCGGCTTTGGCCTGAGTGAAAGGAAAGAGATCGGCTAAAAAGGAGGCGCGGAACAAATGTGGGGCGGGCGGCGTATTATGGATACAAGGAGGCTGCCATGCCTATTCGTTCTGCACGCTTAGTACCGGTGTTTTTGGCGGCGGCAATGCTGGTGGGGGGCTGCGCGCCCAGCGGCCCGGGGGTGGAGGCGGCGGAGGCGCGCTCGGAGCGGCCGCGCAACACCAGCCCGGCCGCGCCGGCGGGAGATGTGGCCGAACTGGCGGCCGGCAACAACGCCTTCGCGTTCGAGCTGTATCAGGCGCTGCGGGCCGAGCCGGGTAACCTGTTCTACTCGCCCTACAGCCTGTCGGCGGCGCTGGCGATGACGTATGCCGGCGCGGGCGGCGACACGGCCGACCAGATGGCGGCGACGCTGCACTACACCCTGCCCCCAGAGCGGCTGCACCCGGCCTTCAACGCGCTCGACCTGGCGCTGACCGCGCCGGCCGCGAGCACCGCCACCTTCACGCTCAAGGTCGCCAACTCGCTGTGGGGACAGGACGGCTTTCCGTTTCAGGCGGCCTTCCTCGACACGCTGGCGGTGAACTACGGCGCGGGGCTGCGGCTGTTGGACTTTGTGGACGATGCCAACCGCGAGCAGGGCCGGCTGGCGATCAACGAGTGGGTGAGCGACCAGACCGAAGAGAAGATCCCCGAGCTGTTCAAGCCGGGCGTGCTGACCGAGGATGCGCGGCTGGTGCTGGCGAATGCCATCTATTTTCGCGGGCTGTGGGTGACGCCGTTTTACCCCAACTCGCCGGAGGGCGCGTTCACGCTCAACAGCGGCGAGACTATCTCGGTGACGCTGATGGGCCGCCGGACCGTGACGCCATATGCTGAGGGCGCGGACTACCAGGCGGTGGCGCTGCCCTACCAGGGTGACCGGGTGGAGATGCTGGTGCTGGTGCCGGCGGCGGGCAGCTTGGACAACTTTGAGGCCGGGCTGACGGCGGCGCGGCTGGCCGAGATCACCGCCGCGCTGGCGCCGACGGACGTGAAGCTGTATCTGCCGCGCTTTGCGTTGGGCAGTGAATTGAGTTTGGCCGACACGCTGAGCGCGCTGGGCATGCCGGATGCGTTTGACGAGCTAAAGGCCGACTTCGCCGGCATGACGGGGAAACCGGACCTGCACATCAGCAATGTGGTGCATCAGGCGGTGGTGGCGGTGGATGAGTTGGGCACCGAGGCCGCCGCCGCGACGGGCATCACGATGGAGATTGTGTCGATGCCGGTGGAGGTGCGCGCCGACCGGCCGTTTGTGTTTGTGATCTGGGACCGGCCGACGAACACGATTTTGTTTATGGGCCGCGTGGTCGATCCGCGCTAAAGTCCCCAGTCCGATGATATTTAACGATACAATTCGCCTCGCCATGACCGACCCGGCCCCGACCACGCTGGCGCCCGAAGCGGCCCGCATTGCCATCACGCCCACGCTGGCGCTCGACCCGCGCGAGGTGCGGGTGGAGTTCGTGCGCGCCTCGGGGCCGGGCGGGCAGAATGTGAACAAGGTGGCGACGGCGGCGCAACTGCGGTTCGATGTGCGCCAGTCGCCGTCGCTGCCGGCGGACGTGCGGGCGCGGCTGGAGCACCTGGCCGGCGGCGCGCTGACGACCGAGGGCGTGCTGGTGATCGATGCGCGCCGCTTCCGCACGCAGACGCAGAACCGGGCCAACGCGCTGGCCCGGCTGGTGGCGCTGGTGCGTCGGGCGGCCACGCCGCCCAAGCCGCGCCGCGCCACGCGGGTGCCGGCCGGGGCGCGGCAGAAGCGGCTGGATAGCAAGCGCCAGGCCGGGCAGCGCAAGCAACTGCGCGGGCGCGTGCGGCCGGAAGATTAAGGTGCCTCACCGGACGCAACCGAGTGCAGTTGGGAACCTCAACGTCAGGGGGCCAACGCATCGCACGGTGAATCCTTTAAACAACTTATCTGACCCTGTGCGAAAATCGCAGCACTTCGGGCCGGCGGGGCCGGCC
>JAYUUW010000875.1:0-2210 GCA_043754665.1 Anaerolineales bacterium
CAGGCGCTGCTCGTGGTCCAGCAGGACGAAGCGCAGGATGGGGCTGTAGTGCCCGGTCTGTTCCAGGTGCGCGACCGCGCTTTGAGGCAGGGGGCCAGGGGCCCGAAAACAGTTTCCAACGCCGCGATGTCGGGCCCCTGGCGCTCAAAGATCACGATCGTGTGGTCCTTAGCCCGGACCTGATAGTCGCCGCGCTTGGGGTGGCGCTTCACGGCCGCCTCGACCGCCGTCAGTTCGGTGTCCGCAATCACCTGGGCCGGTCGTTGGCGAGCGACACCACGCCGTTGACGCTCTCCTCGATGTGGTACCCCGCTGGAATGGCGTTCACCGGCGCGCCTTTCGGCTCGCGCGCGAAGATATAGCGCGGCTTGCCCGTCTTGGTCGTCCCCTGGCACAGGCTGTAGGTCTGTCCCTTGCGGTTCGTGTAGTTGATGGGCATCGCTTGCGGCCTTTCCATCACATTCGGTCTGGGACCGCTATAATTATAGAATAGGCGCTGGTTGTCGTTCGGAGTTTTCGCCATGGCCAAGCCCCCCGCCCACGTATATCAGCTCAAGATCACCCTGAATGACACGCGCCCGCCGATCTGGCGGCGCCTCGTGGTGTCAGGCGACACCACCCTCCGCCAGCTTCACGACAGCCTGCAAATTGTGATGGGCTGGACCGACTCGCATCTGCACCAATTCGAGATCGGCGGCCAACGCTACGGCGCCACCGAATATGACGACGGCGGCGAGTTGGGCCTCTTGCCCGAGCAGCGCTACCGGCTGAGCCAGGTCGCCCCGGAACTAGGCGCCCGGGTTGTCTACGAGTACGACTTCGGTGACGGTTGGGATCATACCGTGGTGGTGGAAAAGACCATGCCACCCGAGCCGGGCACGCGCTATCCCCAATGCGTGGCCGGCCAGCGCGCCTGCCCGCCTGAAGACGTGGGCGGTGTGTGGGGGTATGAGGAGTTCCTGAAAGCCATCCGCAGTCGCCGCCATCCTGAGCACGACGAATATCTCGATTGGGCCGGCGGCCAATTTGACCCCGAGGTCTTCAACCTGGACCAGGTCAATGCCCGACTGCGCGGCATGGGCCGCGGCCGGAGTGCTGAATTGACCAACACCTGGGTGATGATCGCGGACGCGCTGGGTGAGGGCGACGGCGGCCTCGACTCGGCCTGGGCGCAGACGCTCGCCGCGGCCGAGCGGACAACGGCCGAAGGCCTTCCCCTCCGCCGAGACGTCGTGACCCTGCTCACGTACCTGCGGGAAGAACGCGTCACTGGCACCCAGGCAACCGGTAACCTGCCGCTCAAGGCCGTGCGCGCCATCTGCGCCCAGTTCGTTGCGCCGCCTAAGTTGGACGACACGCTCGGCGACAAGGTCTACCCGGTCCGCAATGAGGCCGAAGTCTGGCCGCTGTACTTCCGCCACATGCTGGCGGCCGGGGCCGGGCTGGTCGCGGGTGGCCCGGCCCGCCGCTGGCGGTTGACCGGGCCCGGCGAGCAGTTTCTGGCCGCCCCGGCCGCGGCGCAGGTGTGGCGCTTGTTCACCACCTGGTGGACGCGGGTCAATTGGCTCATGGCCTTCCCCTGGGCCTATGCTGACGGCGAGTTGCCTGCCCGCTTTACTGGCCTAACGCTCCAGTCCTTGCTGGCGCTGCCGGTGGGCGAGCGGGTCTCGTACGAGCCGTTCGCCGATCAGTTGATCCAGAAGGCGCCCCTAGTTTGGCGGATTGAAGACCAGGACAGCGCCCGCAACATCCTACGCAGCCTGGTGGAAAAGGTGGTCGTGGGACCGCTGCGCGATTTTGGGGTGCTGACGACTGAGTATGGGCCAGACCCGGTGCTCGGCCCCCGCTACCAGACGTTGACCGCCATTCGGCTGACCCCCTTCGGCCAGAGCCTGCTGGCGGCGATGCGCTCCGCCACGCGGCCGGCCCGCGCCTGAGCGAATGCCAGCCGTGTGCCTGGCAGACTGAAGACCGCGCCCGAGGCGGGGCTCCACCAGCCCCGACAACGCCTGCCTCTTGCTGTACGAGCCGCTCGACGGAGAAGCGATCAGGGCTGGGCCTGTTAGGCCAATGCTCGGCCGGCGCGCCTAACACGGCGCAATTGCTCCCAGCATTTGGAGAGCACCCGTTCGTCCAGGAACGACTTCACGTGAGCAGTTGGCCGCAACGCGCCAAGCAAAGCGTTGTAGGCTTCCTGCAAGCTTGCATTC
>JAYUUW010000876.1:0-4740 GCA_043754665.1 Anaerolineales bacterium
GTGATGCGCTTTGACCCAGCGTGGATGCAGCCTTCGGATGACGAAGCCGACCGTGAACGCTATTGGTACGCGGTACTGCTGGCCCAAACACTACGTCCGGCCCCTGGGGTGCGTTACCCCGGCCTAATTGAGTTGGGGGCTTCCTTTGCTGGCTGGTCATCCCAAGAGGGACGAGCGCTGATTTTCGGCCGATCACTGCCAACGGTGCTCCAAGGAACCGGGCACCCAGCCTTGAATGGGCTGATCGAGTGGAGCTATGGATTTGCCGGGGCGTTGAGTGTCGCGGCTTGCGAGATACTATCGCAGCAACTCGCATTGGCCGAACCGCATTTTCGCCAACTCGGACCCAGTGAGCAAGCGATCATTGCGCGGCGGGGCCTAACCCGCGCTTTTCCCAATCCAGCGCAGGCTTTGAGCGAGACTTATGTTGAACTTGGGCAGATGTTGACGATGGCCCTGGTTCGGCGCGAACCTTTGTTAATGCTATTCGATTGAGTGACTAACCTATGCCTGATGCCCCGCGCAAATATCATATGATTAACGACGCCCAATTGCTGGCCGCCAAGCCGCACTGGCCGCAGGTGACCGACAAGACCTGGGTGCTGATACTCAAGCGCAGCGAAGAGCCGCTGGTGCTCAACAAGCCCCCGCATCGCGGCGTGGGCTTTGTGTCGCTGCAAGTGCCGCCCGAAAGCACCGACGGCATGGCCTACCGCCGCGACATCGATGTGCTGATCCTGATTGCCGGTGAGACTGCGTTGGAACGCTAAGCTGCTATGACTGAGACTGCTGCGCCCGCCCCGGCTGCTGAAGCCAAACCCCCGTATTATCCCGAATCGGCCATGGCGATTGTGGCCCACCCGGACGACATTGAGTTCGGCTGCGCCGGCACGCTGGCGCTGTGGGCCAAGCACGGCGCGCGCATTTCGTTTGTGCTGGTCACCAGCGGCGATGTGGGCATTGCCCGCGAAGACATCACCCGCCTGGAGGCCGCCACCCTGCGCGAGGGCGAGGCCCAGGCGGCGGCCCAGGTGCTGGGCGCAACCGAAATCCGCTTCTTGCGCGAGCCAGACGGCATGGTGCAGGCCACCATGGAGCTGCGCAAAACGCTGGTGCGCGAAATCCGCCGCTTCCGGCCGGAGGTCGTCATCACCGGCGACCCGACGGTGGTGTGGGCGGGCGAGAGCTATATCAACCACCCCGACCACCGGGCCGTGGCGCTGGCGACGGTGGATGCCATCTTCCCGGCCGCCGGGCAGCCGCATTTGTTTGCCGAGCTGGCGGCCGAAGGGCTGGCGGCCCACAAGGTGCGCAAGGTCTATGTGACCAACTGGCGCGAGGGCGACACCTGGGTGGCGATTGACGAGACGATGGACCTGAAGGTGGCCGGGCTGAAGTGCCATGCCAGCCAGATGGGCGGCTGGGATGTGGAGAAGAACATCAAGCAGTGGGCGGCGGACCGCGCCAAGGATCACGGCATGGAGTACGCCGAGATTTACCGCGTGGTGACGCTGGAGAGCGACGAGGACTGGGCCAAGTACAAGGGTAAGGTGTTCGGCCGGGGGTAAGCGGGCCGCCGCTTTAGCAGACACACGCACGCCGCCGGGTCATCATGGCCCGGCGGCGTTTTTTGTTTGCCGGTGGCAACGGATTTTGTAACGGATGTAGCGGATGCTAGGTTGTGATAGCGAGCGCCCCCGGTGGCAGGCTGGTGGGTCAGCGGTGATCGCAGGGGGGTTGGGCGGGAGGGGTGGGCGGTCTAATCTTAACGTGAGCGGGGAGGCGGCTTTTGGGGGCGCGCACCACGCCCAACGGCACGCCCCCGCCTGAGGCAAGATTAGACCATGCCCCCTTCACTCAGCGCCGCCTGTTGCGATAAGGCGGGCAGCGGTGATTGCAAGAGGGGTGGGCGGGAGGGGTGGGCGGTCTAATCTTAACGTGAGCGGGGAGGTGGCGTTTGGGGGCGCGCACCACGCCCAACGGCACGATAACGCCCGAGGCAAGATTAGACGGTCCCGTTATTGCCCTCAGCGCGTGGTGCGATGAGGTGGTCAGTTGCAGCCGTCGTCATAGAGCATACGAAAAACGTAGCACGAGGGCCGGCCCCGCCGGCCCGAAGTGCTGCGTTTTTCGTCTAGGGTCAGATACGTTGTCTCAAGGCCTCACCGTGCGATGAGCCGGCCGCCCGACGTTGGCGGGCGCATTGTCTCACTCGCCGCTTCCGAACCGGCCTACGCCCGAGACAAGATTAGACCCTGCCCCTATTCACTCAGCGCCGCCTGCGATGCGGCGCGCCGGCTACTTGCCCGCGTAGCGCTTGATGACGGCCGGCACCAGGTAGTCGCTGAAGGCGCGCTGCACATCGTAGTCCGGCCGCCAGTCCCAGTCGGTGCGCGCCGCGCCGTCGTCAATGTCAGCCGGCCAGCTATCCACGATGGCCTGGCGTTTCATGTCGGGCTGGAAGCTCACCGCCGCGTGCGGGAAGGCCTGCGTCACCCGGTCCAAAATCTCACCGGCCGAGAGCGAAAAGCTGGTCACATTGTACACCAGGCGCGTCAGCCGCTCGCGCGGGGCGGCGCTGAGCATCAGCAGCGACTTCACCGCGTCGGCCATCGCCATGAAGGGCAGGCGCGTGTCCTCGCGCACAAAGCAGGCATACGGCTCGCCCTGGGCCGCCGCGTGCAGCATCTCCGGCCCGTAGTCGCTGGTGCCGCCGGTGGGCAGCGTCTCGGCGCTAATCAGGCCGGGGAAGCGCAGGCAGCGGAAGTCGACCTTGGCCGTGTCGGGCTCGACGGCCAGTTGGCGGTAGTGGCGGGCGTAGTAGCGGCCCAGGTGCTCGCAGTACAGCTTGTTGCAGCCGTACATCGTCGTGGGGTGCGACCATTCCTCCTCGCGCACGCAGCCGGCCGCCTGCTTGGCCGCCAGGTTGGGCAGGCCGTAGGCGGCAATGGAACTGGGGTAGAGGAACTGCACCGGCCGCCCCTGCCAGTGGCTCTGCTCCACCGCCAGGCGCAGCAGGTTGAGCGTGCCTTCCACGTTGACGCGGTGCGCGGCCTCGGGCGTGAACTCGGCCCGCGTGGAGAGCAGCGAGGCCAGGTGGAAAATCTCGCGGATTTCAAACTCGCTCACCAGCCGGCCGAGCAGCATGGTGTCGAGAATGTCGCCCTGAATGTAGCGGTCGCACAGCGGCAGCAGCGCCGGGTCGAGCGGCTGCAAATCCATCGCCACCACGGCCACGCGGTTGCTGCGCGCCAGATGCCTTATCAGCCCATGCCCCACTTCGCCGTTCGCCCCGGTGACCAACACCACTTCTTTACGCATGCATGCTCCTTCGTGCGGCGGTTTCTGCTATGAACGATTGTGCCTGGAAAGGTGAGTTTGAGCAACTGGGGGGAAAGGGCATAAAGGGTCAAAGGGGTATAAAGCGTAAGAGCAGGGGACCCAAGGGATGCTGCGCTAGGGGACTCAAGGGGAGGCTGCTGACAAGCAAGTGGTCGTTTAGCGGCCCTCGCCGCCCAACGTCACGCCGCCGCCCGAGACAAGATTAGACGACGCAACAATCCCGCCCAACCCACCTTGCCCCCAACGCCCCGCTCTCTGCCGACTGCCCACCTGCCTTCTGCCGACTGGTCTTTCCGACCTCCGACCTCCGACTTCCGACCTCCAACCACACACGCTATACTGGCACCATGACCACCTCTCCCAAACGCCCCCGCGCCCGCGACTGCGGCATCCGCATCGGCCCGCTGCCCACCGGCCCGCACAACGCCCTCACCGATGTCGCCGGCGTGCAGGTCGGCCACAGCACCGTCGTGCGCGGCGACGGGCCGCTGGTGCCGGGCGTCGGGCCGGTGCGCACCGGCGTCACCGCCATTCGGCCGCACCCCGGCGACGTGTTTCGCGACAAGGTGGCGGCCTGGGTGCAGCGCATCAACGGCTTCGGCGAGGTGACCAACGCCGAGCAGGTGCGCGAGATGGGCGTGCTCGAGACGCCGATCTTGCTCACCGGCACGCAGAACGTGCCGCGCGTGGCCGACGCCATGCTCGATTGGGATTTTGCCCGCGACCCGGAGCTGTGCGTCACCACCTGGGGGCCGGGGCCGGTCGTGGCCGAGTGCTCCGACCAATACCTCTCCGACGCGCGCGGCCGGCATGTGACCGCCGCGCATGTGTTCGCGGCGCTGGAAGGCGCGCAGGGCGGGCCAGTGGCTGAGGGCGGGGTGGGGGGCGGCACCGGCATGGCCTGCTGCGAGTTCAAGGGCGGCATTGGCACCAGCAGCCGCGTGCTGCCCGCCGCGCAGGGCGGCTACACGCTGGGCGTGCTGGTCATGAGCAACTTCGGCCGGCGCGAGCACTTGGTGATCGACGGCGTGCCGGTGGGGCGCGCGCTGGCGCACTGGGAGCCGGGGCCGCATGTGAATCTAGAGAAGCTCGGCTCATCCATCATCATCGTGCTGGCGACTGACGCCCCGCTGGACTCGCGCCAGCTCGAGCGCGTGAGCACGCGCGCGGCCGGCGGGCTGGCGCGGGCGGGCGGGCTGTACTCCACCTCCAGCGGCGACTTCGTGATTGCGTTTTCGACCACCCACCGCACGGCGCACAACCCGGCCGCGCTGGAGCAGCCGCAGCGCACGCTGGCCGAGTCCATGCTGGAAGGGGCGTCAGTCGCCAGCACGATGATGATGGATGAGCCGAGCTTCTCTAGATTCACATGCGGCCCCGGCTCCCAGTGCGCCAGCG
>JAYUUW010000877.1:0-3835 GCA_043754665.1 Anaerolineales bacterium
CGCACTTGATCGAGCGCGGCGTCATTCTCGAAGATGTCGGCCTTGTTGAGGACAATAATGACTTTCTTGCCCCAATCGCGGATGCGCTCAAGGAACTGGCGTTCGCTCTCGGTGAGCGGCCGGTCGGCGGAGGTGGCGAAGAGCACCAGGTCGCTGCGCGGCACGTACTCGTTGGTCAGGCGCTCGTGCTGGCGGATGACGGCGTTGGTGCCGGGCGTGTCAACGATGTTCAGCTCACGCAGCAGCGGCAGCGGGTGGGTGACGATGGCGAAGCCCTCGTCCATGACCGTCTCGCTGACATCGACGCCCCACTTGACGAGGGTGACGCGCGAGGTGGTGGGCGTGACGCCCTCAGCCAGCACCTTCTCGCCCAGCAGCGCGTTCATGAGGGCCGACTTGCCGGCGTTGAACTCGCCGACGACCACCAACAGAAACAGCTCATCGAGCTGCAGGATGGCCTGCTGGAGGGTGTCGAGCGCGGCGCGCGGCAGGTCGAGGCCGGTGAGGGCCACGCGGATGCCGGCCAGGGCTTCTTTTTCTTCGCGCAGAAAGCGGGCTTGAACGTCGGTGAGAACTTGCCGCATGGCGGCTCCCGGTAGATGGTGGGCTAGGCGGCCCCGAGGGTGACAATGACCTGATGCGTTTGGCCGTCATCCAGCAGCGGGATGCGGCCGGTGGGATGCGCCTGGCCGTCGAGGGTGACGGACTGCACGCCCCGGCTGACGTGCGCCGGGTTGCGGACCTCGATGGCATAGTGCGCCTGCCCGTGGGTGAGCGTCAGCGTGTAGCCAGGCCAGTCGTGCGGGATGCACGGGTCGACGCTAAAGGCCGCGCCGTGCCGCCGCAGGCCGAGCAGTCCCTCAACGCCCACGCGGTACATCCACGAACTAGAGCCAGTGTACCACGTCCAACCACCGCGGCCGAGATGCTGCGGGTGGCTGTACACATCGGCGGCGACGACGTACGGCTCGACCTTGTAGCGCGCCACGGCGGCGGGCGTGTCGGCGTGGTAGACCGGGTTGATGAGGCGGAACAGCGCGGCGGCGCGGTCGCCCTGGCCCTGCTGCACGTAGGCCAAGATGGCCCACAGCGCGGCGTGGGTATACTGCCCGCCGTTCTCGCGGATGCCGGGGACGTAGCCTTGAATGTAGCCGGGGCTGGGCTCGCTGGCATTGAAGGGCGGCGTGAGCAGCAGCAGCAGGCCGTCGGCTTCGCGCACTAGATGCGTTTCGAGCGACTGCATGGCCTGCGCGGCGCGGGCGGCGGGCGCGGCCCCGGAGAGCACGGCCCAGCTTTGCGCGATGGAGTCGATGCGGCATTCAGCGGCGGCGGCGGTGCCCAGTGGCGTGCCGTCGTCGAAGTAGGCGCGGCGGTACCAGGCGCCGTCCCAGCCGTGGGTTTCGAGCGCGGCCTTCAGGCCGGCGACGGCGGCGGTGTAGCGGGCGGCCGGTTCGGCGTCACCGCGCGCGGCGGCGAGGGCGGCAAAGGCTTCCAGGTTGGTAATCAGAAACCAGCCCAGCCAGATGCTCTCGCCCTGCCCGCCCGCGCCGACCAGGTTCATGCCGTCGTTCCAGTCGCCGCTGCCCATGCGCGGCAGACCGTGCGGGCCAAAGTCGAGGGCGTGGTCGAGCGCGCGCAGGCAGTGCTCGTAGAGCGGCGCGGCCGGGCCGGGCATGGTGGTGACAAAGGCCTCGGGCTGGTCGGGGTCGAGGGGCGGGCCTTTGAGGAACGGCACCAGCTCAGCCAGCACGCCGGTGTCGCCGGTGGCCGCGACGTAGTGGCTGACGGCATACGGCAGCCACAGGTAGTCATCGGAGAAGCGGGTGCGCACGCCCTGGCCGCTGGCGGGGTGCCACCAGTGCTGCACATCGCCCTCGGCGAACTGGCGGGCGGCGGCGCGCAGCAGGTGCTGGCGGGCCAGCGCGGGCCGCGCAAAGGTGAGGGCCAGCACATCTTGCAGTTGGTCGCGGAAGCCATACGCGCCGCCAGATTGGTAGAACGCCGAGCGGCCCCAGATGCGGCAGCCGAGCGCCTGGTAGAGCAGCCAGCGGTTGAGCAGATGATTGAGGGCGCGGTCGGGCGTGGTCACCTGCACCGTGCCGAGCACGTCATCCCACAGCGCGCGGGTGGCGGCCAGCGCGGGCGCGGCCTGGCCGGGCGGGCTGTAGCGGGCGATCAGGCGGCGGACCTCGTCGGCATCGCGGGCCTGGCCGAGCAGCATGACGACCTCAATCGTGCCGCCGGCGGGTACCTCCACGCGCACTTGGGCCGCGCCGCAGGGGTCGAGGCCGGCGCCGGTGCGGCCGTCGAGCGCGGGCCAGTCGAGCGCGGCTGGGTGGGCCAGGCTGCGGTTGCGGCCAATAAAAGCGGTGCGGTCGCCCGAGAGGGTGGCGCTGGGGGTGCGGTCGCCCGGGCGAGGGCGCGCCAGGGCGGCGCTGCTCAGGTGCAGGAAGGCCACGCGGCCGGGGTAGTCGGAATTGTAGGTGTTGCGGGCCAGCAGCGCGCCGGTTTCCACGTCGCGCTCGGTGCCGATGAAATACTGCGTTTGGGCCGGCAGCGTGCCCAGCACCCAATCGACATAGCTGGTAACAGTGAGACGGCGCGGCTGGCGGCCGAGGTTGCGCAGCGTGAGGTGGGCCACCTTGAGGGGATCATCCGGCGGCACGCAGACGGTGAGCGTGTGGGCCAGCCCGGCGCTGACGCGCTCGTAGCGGGTGTAGCCCGCGCCATGGGCGATGGTGTAAGTGCCGGTCGGCTCGCGGATGGGCAGCGGCGTGGGGGTCCACACCGCGCCGGTATCGTCGTCGCGCAGGTAGAGCACCTCGCCGGGCGGGTCGCTGACCGGGTCGTTGGACCAGGGCGTGAGGCGGTTCTGCTGGCTGTTCTCGGACCAGGTGTAGCCCAGGCCGCTCTCGCTGACCAGGCAGCCGAAGCGCTCGTTGGCGAGCACGTTGATCCAGGGCGCGGGGGTCCACTGGCCGGGGGCGAGGGTGATGACGTACTCGCGGCCGTCGGGTGTGAAGCCCCCCACCCCATTGTCGAAGTCGAGCCGGGCGGGCGGCGCGGCGGTGACCGGGAGCGGCGTGGGCAGCGCGTGGGGGCGCGGGCGCGCCACGGCCGAGGCCACCGCCTGGGCCGGGGCAGGCGGGCCAAGCTGTTCGGCCACGGTGCCCAGGCCGCCCTCCAGCACCACGCGCGCCGCCGTCAGCAGCAGCACGCAGTCGGGCGGCGGCATGTGGTCGGCGCGGCGGATGAAGACGCCGCCGGGCTTGTCCTGCCACGGGCGCGAGAGCGAGGTATCGACCAGGCTCTGCAATTGGCTCTGCAAGCCCTCGGCATAAGTGGTGGCGTGTTCGTTGAGGATGACCAGGTCCACCGTAAAGTTGTTGAGCCGCCAATACTCGTGGGCGTGCAGCAACTCCCGGACGAGGTTGAGCTCGCCGGCCTCGTCGACGCGCACGACCAGCAGCGGGTGATCGCCGGAGAGGCCGTAAGCCCACAGCCCGTTTTGGCCGCGCGTGTTTTGCAGCAGCACCTCGTCAGGGGCGCGCAGGGCGGCGTCGGGGTAGAGGATGCGGGCGGCCAGGCGCTGGAACAGGTGAGCGTCCTCGGCCTCGATATTGAGGTGGCGCAGCTGAATCTGGCTGTAGACCCAGGCCAGGTCGAAGGTGTCAACCAGGGCGCGGGGGTTGCTGAACTTGCCGGCCAGCGCCAGGGCGGCCTCCCGGGTGGGGGCCAGGCCGGTCACAAAGGTCAACTCGACGGTCTCGCCGGGGGCCAGGCGCACCTGACCGCGCAGGCTCATGAGCGGGTCGAGCACCGCGCCGGTAGTGCC
>JAYUUW010000878.1:0-5363 GCA_043754665.1 Anaerolineales bacterium
GAAGCCCAGCGGCGGCGTGGTCTGCTCGGCAAACGTGTAGTTGGCGCGCAGCAGGCTGTAGGCCAGGTAGAGCAAATAGACCGCCCCGCCGTAGCGCAGTACCGGCTCCACCGCCGGAAACCACGTCAGCACGCTGGCGCTGATCAGCCCGCCGGCCAGCATCATCACAAATACGCCCACCGTCAGCCCCGCTTGATACCGCAGCGTGCCGCGCCAGCCATAGCGCATCCCCAGTGAACTGGTCGAGATGGTCGCCGGGCCAGGCGTGAAGGACGAGATTAAGACGTACGACAGCAGCGGCAGCAGTGCCAGGGTGGTCATCGTCGATTGTCCGGGGGGCGGGTGACAGTTAGGCGGCGGGCCGGCCGTATTGGCCGGGGGTCACGCCGATGAGGCGTTTGAAGTGATGCGTCAAGTGGCTCTGGCTGCTAAAGCCGGTCTCGGCCGCCACCTCGGCCAGCGGGCGGCCGGCGGCGATCAGGCGCTCGGCGTGGCGCACGCGTACCGTGGCCAGGTAGGCGTGCGGCGGCAACCCCACTTCGGCGTGGAAGGCGCGCAGCAGGTGGTAGGGGCTGAGCGCCACATGCGCCGCCAGCTCGCTCAGGCGCACGCCCTCGGCAAAGCGCTCGTCAATGTAGCGCCGCGCCTGCTGCACCGCGTGGCGCTCGCGGCCCGCCGTCGCCGGGTGGGCCACCTGGTCGCCGTAGCGCGCGAATAAGCGCGTCAAGGTCCAGGTCAGGCGCGCTTCGCTTTCCAGGGCGCTGGTGCCCTGGGCCAGTGTAGCGTGCAGTGCCCGCAGCGCGGCGTACAGGTCGGGGTCATCCACCCGCACCTGGGTGAATTGCGGCAGGTCGACCGGGCGGCCGGTGAGGCCCTGCGCGGCGGCCTGCATGTGCGCCACCGTGGGGTACAGGCAGCGCATGGCAAAGCCCTCCGCGGCGGCGGCCTCGCCGGTATGCACCGCGCCGGGGTTGATGAGAATCAGCCCGCCCGGTGGGGTGAATTGCCGCCGGCCATCATGCAGGAAGGTTTGGTGGCCCTGTTCGATGAGGCCGATGACGTAGTAGTCGTGGCTGTGGCGCGCGTAGGCGTGCTGCACGTAGCGGGCCTGCAGCAGCCGCAGGTCGAGGTGGGGGTCCAGCCAGGTGCGCGCCCATTCGGTGGTCGGCATGGCTTACTTTACCTCAGCCGGGGCGGCGTGTCTTGCAGAAAATTGCGGTGTGTGGGCGCGCCGGTTTCGGCGGCTTGGTCAGCCTGATTATTGGCTTTTCTGCTTGAGCAGCCGCGCCGAGTTGGCCAGAATGCCCAAATCGGGCAGCGACTGCGCCGCCGCCGCGAAGATGGGGGGCAGGAAGCCCAACGCCGCCAGGGTCAGCCCAATGACATTATAAGCGGCGGTAAAGGCTAGGTTCAGCTTCACCACCCGCATCGTGCGCCGCGCAATCCGCACCGCCTCCGGCACCAGCGTCCAGTCATCACGCAACAGGGCAATGTGCGCCGCCTCCAGCGCCACCGCGCTGCCGGCCGCGCCCATCGCCAGCCCTACGTTGGCCTGGGCCAGGGCGGGCGCGTCGTTGACGCCGTCGCCCACCATCACCACCGTGCGCCCCTGGGCCTGGTAGTCGCGCACCACCCGCAGCTTGTCTTCCGGCAGCAGGCCGGCGCGGAAGCGCACGCCCAACTGAGCGGCCAGCGGTGCGGCCACGCGCTCATGATCGCCGGTCAGCAGTTCGATCTCTTGGATCCCCAACGTGCGCAGGGCCGCCAGCGCCGCCGGCACCTCCGGCCGCAGCGTATCGGTCGCGGCCAGCAGGCCCAGCGCCACGCCGTCACTCTCGACGAACAACAGCGTCTTGCCTTGTGCGGCCAACGCGCGCGCCTCGGGGCAAGCGGCGGCGGCCGGCGCCAGCTGCGCATTGCCAATCGCTAGGCGGCGGCCGTGGACCGTGGCCCGCACGCCCTGGCCGGGCAGCGCTTCGAAATCATGCGGCGTTTCTAAAGGCAACTGCCGGTCGCGGGCGGCTTGCCGCAGCGCCTCGGCCAGCGGGTGTTCCGAGTAGCGCTCGGCCGAAGCGGCCAGGGTCAGCAGTTCGTCTTCCGCCAACCCCTGGAAGGCGATCACATCGGTTAATTGGGGATGGCCCAGGGTCAGCGTGCCGGTCTTGTCGATCAGCAGCACGTCGGCCCGCGCCAAGGTCTCTAGATACTTACCGCCCTTGATCAACAGCCCGCGCTTGGCGCTGGCCCCAATCGAGGCCAGCATGGCAATCGGCGTGGCCAGGGCAATGGAGCACGAACAGGCCACCACCAGCACGGCCGCCGTGGCAAGCGGGTCGCGCCGGATGATGAAGGTGAGCGCGGCCAGCCCCGCCACGAGCGGCAGATAATAAGCCGTGAACCGGTCGGCGAAGCGCTGCACCGGCGCCCGGTGCGCCTCGGCTTCTTCGACCAGCTTAATCACGCGGCCAAAAGTCGTATCGGCGCCGACCTGCGTGGCGCGCACGCGCAGGCTGCCCAACCGCGCCAGCGTCGAGGCCAGCACGCGGGCGCCGGGGCCGGCCTCCACCGGCATGGCCTCGCCGGTCAGGGTCGATTGGTCCACCGTGGCCTGGCCGGTCACCACTTCGCCATCCACCGGAATTCGGTCGCCCGGCCGCACGATGATGATATCGCCCGGCCGCACGCTCGCCACCGGCACCAGTTGCTCCTCGCCGTCGCGCTCCAGGCGGGCGGTTTGCGGCGCGAGGGCGGTCAGCGCGTGCACCGCCCGGCGCGCGCTCGCGGTGGTCATGTGCTCGGCGTAATCGCCCACGCGCATGAAGAAGACCACGACGGCCGCCGTCGCCCATTGGCCCACGGCCAGGGCCGCCAGCACGCCGAGCGTCATCAGCGTGTGCGAAGTGATTTGCCGGCGCCAGGCGGCTTGCAGCACATTGCGGAAGATGGGCCAGCCGGTGAGCGCGACCAGCCCGGCGCCGACGCCCCACGGCACCTGCGCGGTGAGCCGCGCGAAGAGGCCGAACCACTCGCCGATGACGATCACAAACAGCACCGCGCCAAAGACGACGGCCATCAGCGTGAGCAGCCGGCGCGTGAAGTTCGCGGGCAAGCCGTGCGGCAGGGCGGCCGGCAGGTCGGCGCTGGCCGCCTCCGGCACCTGATAGCCGGCCTGGCTGACGGCGGCGCGAATCGCGGGCAGGCGCACCTGCGCGGGGTCGAGCCGGATGATGGCCTTCTCGGAGGCGAGCAGCACCGTCACCTCGGTTACCCCCGGCAGCGCCGCGATGGCGTGCTGCACATGCTGGGTGCATTCGGCGCAGTCCATGCCCCGGATGGGCACTTCGATGGTGTGTATGTTCGCCACGGTGATCGGCTAGTCTCTCTCCCCGCTACATCTTATCGGCCAGGCTGCCGAGTTTCTGGCCCAGCCAGGCCGTCACCAACCCGCCCGCCGCCGCCAGGACCACCGCCAGCAGCACGTGCCCGGCGTTCACCGCATTGGTGGACATGGTGGGCAGGCGCAGGAACAGCGCGTAGCAAATGAGCACCAGGCTGGTGCTGTAGACCGGCGCGGCCAGCCACGGGCGGGCGCGCAGCGCCGGGCGCAGGTCCAGCAGCGCCACCAGCGCCAGCGGCGCCAGCGACAGCCACATGATCCACGCCTGCTGATAGCCGATCATCTCGCTAAAGCCGTTCAGCCGCCCAAACTCGCGCGCCAGCGCCACCACCGCCGTCGGGTTGGCGCGCACAAACTCTTCCATGATCGAGACCGGCTGCAAGATTGCAAAGCCCAGCACCGCCAGCCCGGTGGCGATGTACTGCATCACCAGGCACAGCAGCGCCACCGGCAGCACCACCCAAAAGCGGCCGGTAGCGCGGATTTGGGCCACCATGGTCAGCGGGTACCACGCGCCCATCATCAGCGGGAACAGCAGCCCCCACAGCCCGGCCCCGCCCTGGCCGTAGCCCTCAATAAAGGCCTGGCTGATCTGGAAGTTGGCCGCCTCAAAGGTGTAGGCCCCGGCCAGCACAATGCCCCAGAAGGCCGGCCGCCGCCAGTTCAGCCCCCAGCCCAGCCGGCGGGCGGCGGCGGTGAAGCCCAGCAGCAGGCTAAAGTCGATGCCGCTCATCGCCACCATAATCAGCAAATGCGGCGGGCTCCACAGTGTGGCGTCCAGGCCGTAAGCGCGGTGCCACAAATCGTCGAGGAAGGTGAAGAACGTGCCGGCCAAGAAGCTCAGCGCCACCGCCAAGAAGGCCGGAGAGGTCACAATGCCGCCCAAGCGGATGACGCCGGTCAGGCGCTTGCCCTGCCGGTCGAGCCAGGTTTCGTAGGTCAGCGCGGCCAGCGAGAGCGCCAGCCCGCCCACGTAGGCCAGGCCGGCCACAATGTGCGGCGGGATAAAGAGGCTGTCGCGGCCGATTACCACGTGCCACTGAATATCCCAGGCGGCGCCGATGAAGACGAACAGTTTGAAGAGGGCGATCAGCCCCAGAAAGTTGAAGCGCAGCCGCTCATGCGTGAGTGGATTGTAGCGGGCGGGGCTGAAAGGCTGCGCGGCGCGGCCCACCCACTGCTGGACGGTCGTGAACATCGAGTCTCTCCTCATGGGGCCGTCGTATTTCAGTGCGGTTGCGTGGTCGGCCGTTCGGTGTGCGCCCATTATAGCGGCACCGGCGGCCCCGCCTGCCGCCGCTTGCCTCCTCCCTGTCTCTTTTCACTCCACCCTTAATCACAGGGCCGCGAAGGGCAATGCTATAATGCACCCCATGGCGCTGACCGAGAAAGAAGTCGACCACATTGCCACCCTGGCCCGGCTGCGGCTGAGCCCGGCCGAGAAAGCGCAGTTTCGCGGGCAACTCTCGGCCATTTTGGATTACATGACCATGTTGCGCCGGCTGGATACCACCGCCATCGAGCCGACTGCCACCGTGCTGCCGCTGCGCACCGTGCTGCGGCCGGATGTGGTCCGGCCGTCGCTCACGCCGGAAGAACTGTTGGCCGCTGCCCCGGCTGCTGAAGCGCAGATGTTTCGCGTTCCGCCGGTGTTAGACTAGCCCGGCGGCTGGGCCGGGCGCCCACTCAGTTAGGCCGCCCCGCACCGCCGCCCCGGCGGTGTTTTGTTATGGGCCGCGTTAGGCTGCGTATGCTGTGACTGCTCTGACCGATCTGACCCTGCACGAAGCTGCCGCCGCCTTGCGCGCCGGCGAAGTGTCCAGTCGCGCCCTGGCCGCCGCCTGCCTCGACCGCATTGCCGCCGTCGATGGCGACCTGCACGCCTTCCTGACCGTCACGCCCGCGCTGGCCCTGGCGGGCGCGGACGCCGCCGACCAGCAGCTCGCCGCCTGGCGGCGCGACCCCA
>JAYUUW010000879.1:0-4619 GCA_043754665.1 Anaerolineales bacterium
CAATCGGCCCGCCATAGCCCTGCGCCTGGCCGACCGCGGCATAGCCCACCACCGCCCCGGCCGCGTCGTAGCCGACAAACAAGCTGTCGCGCGTTTCCACCCGTACCGCGCCGGGCAGCACGGCCAGCGCCGCGGGGGCTGCATTCAGGCCGCCGGCGAAGTAGCCGTACAGCCAGGCCGCCACAATCAGCACCACGCTGACCAGGGCCGCCCAGCGCAGCCGGCGCTCCTTGGCCTGGCGCTGCGCTGCCGCTGCGTTTACCACGGGCAAGAGAATGGGAGTTTCCACACACGCTTCCTTAGCGCACAGAGAGGCAGGGGATGCCCCTGCCTCTCTGTGATTGGCCGGCTGACAGCCCGGCCCGGTTCAACCTGTCCGGCGGGTTACTTCTGCAGGCGCGCCCGGCGGATGAAGAAGACGATGCCGCCGCCCAGCAGCAAGACCACGAAGGTGATCCAGAAGAGCATGGCCGCGCGCGGCTCCAGCTCTTCGCCGCTGGCGAGGGCGTTCTGCAGCACGAAGATATCAGCCACGAACCACAGCGCCCAGAGCAGCCACTCGTACCAGGGCCGCTTGGCGATGTTGACGGTGATGTGTTGTTGGTTAGTAGACATGGGGTTATCCCTTCACGACGATCGTGGTGTCAATGCCCAGTTCGGGCAGGTCCGAATTCCACCAATCCTCGCCGCTCTTCTGAATGCCGTAGCCGAACGCGTCGTCCATGCTGCGGAAGAACGAGGCCAGGAAGGGCGTGTTGGCCGTGCCGGCCTTGACCCAGGCATGCACCCAGGCCTTATCCTTCTTCGAGAACGGGCACACGCCGAAGCAGATGCCGCAGTTAGTGGCCGCTTCTTGAATCCAGTAGGTGCGGCACTTGACCGAGTCTTCGAAGTAGGCCTTGTGGCCGGGGTTGCTCCAGCCGCCCTTGACTTCCCAGGTGGGGTCGGTGTCGAAGCTCAGCGCGCCCGACGGGCAGGCTTCCGCGCACTTCTTGCATTGCTTGCAGAATTCCATGATGCCGGCGTTGATCGGCTTGTCGGTTTCCACCGGCAGATCGGTCAGCAGCTTGAACACGCGCACCATCGGGCCGAACTCCGGCGTGATCATGCGGTTCAGGCGCGACATTTCGCCCAGGCCCGCCAGCACGCCCAGGGCCGGCGCAATCGCCAGCGCGTTCAAGGTCGACTCGCCCAGGCCCTGATAGCCCAGCGCGCGCAGGAAGTCTTGAATGCCGGCGTTGATCTGGGTGCCGCGCGAGTAAGCGCCGGTGGTGGTCTGCGAGGCCAGCATGGTGGGCGAGCGCTTCATCGTCTCTTCCGACATCTGCACGGTGTAGACGATGGCCCACTTGCAGCTCTTGGGAATGTAGCGGTGCGTCTCGGTTTCCGAGGCGATCGGGTCATCGGTGAATTCGAGGATGTGGCCGTCGGGATCGACCGAATAGACCAGCTTGCGGGTGTTGTCGTCGAGCTCCACAAAGCCGACGGTGGCCGCGCCCAGGTGGCGCAGGGCCGCGCGCACGATCTTGGCGGCTTCGGCCGGAGTGCCGGTCCACTTGGGCACGCCGCGCTCTTCGGGGGTCTGCGCCTTCTGGAAGCCCAAGAAGCTGTAGCCCAGGCTGTGGGCCGACTGCGCATCCTTAAGGGCGTTGTCCTTCAGGGTGTAGCCGTCGACGTTATCCAGAATGCGCTGGTGCAGCTTGGCATCGCCTTCGGCCTTCAGGGCATCGGCCACGTCCTTGCCCAGGTAGCCGGCCATGCCGCCGCCGCGCGTGGTGCCACGGCCATCTTCGGGCAGGTAGCGCTCGTGATAGGGCTGCATCATGTCCCAGTCGATTTCGGTGGTCGGCACGTCCACCGTGCGCACCCACCAAGGCCGCTGCGGCCGGCCGGCCGGGTCCTTAAAGGCCCCCGGGGCCGCCTGCACGGGCTTCGGCTGGAGGGCCGAGAGGGCCACAGCCGCGCCGGTGCCGATGCCGGCCATCTTGAAGAATTCGCGTCGGCTCAGTGGTTTACGGGTCTTGCCAGATTCGGTCATGTACTGATCTCCTTGCTGTCACGCGGGCCATGCCGTGCGGGTTGGTTATTCATCCGCACGTTGATTTACTAGTGCTACTCTAACCTTTTTGGCCGGCGTTGACTGCCAGGATAAACATGATTTCGTGTCGGGACCGCCCTGAGATTGTGTCGGGTTTTTCCTGACACCCTCGGCGGCGGTGCTTACTGAGCCTTGAACTCGTCGAGAATACCCGCTCGCAGCGCAAACCGGATCAGGTCCGACCGGTGCTCCAGACCCAATTTCTCCAGCGCGCGCTGGCGGTAGGTCTCCACCGTCTTGGGGCTGAGCACGAGCTGCTCGCCGATCTCGCGGCTGATGTAGCCCTGCGCGGTCAGGCGCAGCACTTCGCGCTCGCGCTCCGAGAGGGCCTGATACTGCTCGGCCTCGGTGTGCGGCTGCGCCATCGAGTCCATGAGCACATTCGTCACCTGCGGGTGCAAGAAGCGCTGCCCGGCCCGCACCGCCCGAATGGCCTGCAGCAGGCTCAGGTGCGCGGTGGACTTGGGCACGTAGGCGTCGCAGCCCATGGTCACCGCTTGCAGCACAAACTCGCGCTCGGTGTGCATCGAGAGCACCACCACCCGCACGGCGCTGTTGGCCAGCCGAATCTGCCGGATAGCCTCAAAGCCGCTCATGTCGGGCAGGCCCAGGTCGATGACGATGACCTCCGGCGCGTGGGCGGCCGCCAGGTCGATGGCCGCCTGGCCGGTGCCGGCCTCGGCCACCACGGTCAGGTCGGCTTCGCTGTCGAGCAGCGCGCACAGGCCCTCGCGCAGAATCTGGTGATCGTCTACCAGCAGAATGCGGGTCGGCAGCGCGTTCATGCCGGCACCGCCACCGCTGCCGGCAGCGGAATGCGCACCTGCACCGAGGTGCCCGCGCCCGGCGCCGAATAGACCATCAGCGAGCCGCCGAGCATCTCGGCGCGCTCCTGCATGCTAATGAGGCCCAAGTGCCGCCGCTCGGTCTGCGCCGGCAGGCGATTGGGGTCGAACCCGCAGCCGTCATCTTCCAGCCGCAGAGCTACACCGAGCGGGGTTTCCACCAGTTCCACCTCCAGGTGCTGCGCGCCGGCATGGCGCAGCAGGTTGTTCAGGCTTTCCTGCGCAATGCGGTACAGTGCCGTCTCCACTTCTTTGGGCAGGCTGCGAGCCAGCGCCAGGTGCGTGTGCACCGCCAGGCCGGCCGGGCGGGCCGTCTCACTCAGCAGCGTTTCCAGCGCGCGCGCCAGGCCAAATTCCTGCAGGGTAGCGGGCCGCAGCTCATACGAGAGATCCCGCACCTGCTCAATGCTGCCGGCCGCCAGGTTTTGCAGCCGCACCAGGTCATCGTGCATGGCGCCGGCCGGCGCACGCTGCTCCAGCGCTTTCAGCCGCACCAGCAGCGTGGTTAACGTTTGGCCGGCGCCGTCGTGCAGCTCGCGCGCCAGCCGCGCGCGCTCGTCTTCTTGCGTGCGCACCAGCGACTCGAGCAGGGCGCGCCGGGCCGCTTCTTTTTCGACCAGCCGGGCATGCAGCCAGGCATTCGCCACAATTTCGGAGGCCTGCGCGCCAATGGCGGCGATCAGCTCCAGGTCGTCGGGGCTGGGCGCAAAGTCGGGCGGGCACACCAGGTTGATGATCCCCAGCTTGTGGCCGCGGGCTTGCAGCGGCACGCTAATGTGCGCCGCGGGCACGCCGGGGGCCGCCGCGGCCAACTGCGCGCACCGCCGCACCGTGGCCGAGCGGCCCAGCCGGCCGCCGCACAGGTCGGCCAGGCAGGCGCAGTCGGGCGCGTCGCCGCCGGTGGTCATGGCCGCCGGCGCGTGCTGGCCATAGGCCACATAGAAGCGGGCCGTGTCTTCCTCGGCCAGATACACCCAGCCTTGTTCCAGGCCGGTCACTTCTAGCAGGCCGCTTACAATCGCGGCCAGCACATCGTCCAGCGCCGGCTCACGCCCGGCGGCCATGGCCACGCGGTTCAGCGCTTCCAGCCGCACATTGGCCTGGGCCAGCTTATCTTGGCTGGCCACCAGCTGGTCGAGCATGGCATTCATGGCCTTGGCGACCTCGCCGATCTCGTCGTTGGTGTAGACCTTGGCGCGCGTTTGCAGTTGGCCGGCGCTCACCGCCTGCGCCACCCCGCGCAGCTGCAGCAGCGGCTGGGTCAAGAAGAACGTCAGCATCAGCGCCAGCAGCACGCTGGCGGCAGCGGCCAGCACCGTCACGAAGGTCACGCTGCGGCTGCCGGCCTGCATGGCCGCCTGCACGCGCTGGTCCGACAGCAGATACGACAGCCAGTCTTGAAAGCCGGTGGTGATCCAATAGTTGAGCGTGAAGCCCAAGATCAGCACCGGCAGCAGGACGATGCCGCCGATCTTGATGCGGACCGGGACGGAGAGGACAGCTTCATACAGCCGGTTGAAAAGGCGGGCGATTGAACGTAACAATGGTTGATCCAACCTCCAATAATTCACCCGAAAGGAGCCAGAATTCAGCAGTCATATTCGGTTGGAATGAACTCACTCAATCAAGCCTATCAAAATGCATGACTGATCATAGTGTGCCCGAGAATGAATTTC